>DAOPJF010000309.1:0-3903 GCA_035399525.1 Candidatus Krumholzibacteriia bacterium
CCAAGGCCGGCAACAAGGGCTTCGACGCGGCGATGACCGCGCTCGAGATGATCGACCTCTGGTCCGCCATCGACAAGGGCTGACGGGACACCGGGAAAGGGAGACGACGACCATGGTCCGCTACGATCGGCCGGGGCCGGACGAGTACGCCCCGTACTACCAGCAGTACATCGACCTCGTGCCCGCGGGGGTCACGAACGTCATCAACCACCTGAAGATGCAGGGGCAGGGCACGCTCGCGCTCATGCGCACCCTGGACGACCGCGCCGCCGAGGCCCGCTACGCGCCGGGCAAGTGGACGGTCAAGGAGCTGGTGGGCCACCTCATCGACACCGAGCGCCTGTTCGCCTTCCGCGCCCTGTGGATCGCCCGCGGCGAGACCGCGCCGCAGCCGGGCATGGACGAGGTGCTGTGGGGCACGAACTCCAACGCCGGCGGCCGCCGCATCGCCGAGCTGTGGCGCGAGCAGCACGTGTGCCGCACCGACCACCTGTACATGCTCAAGAGCCTCGATGCGGCCGCGGTCGCGCGGCGCGGCACGGCCAACGGCAACCCCGTGTCGGTGCGCGCCATTCCCTGGATCATCGCCGGGCACGAGCAGCACCACCTGAACGTGCTGAAGGAGCGCTACGGCATCGGGTAGTTGATCGGGTAGATGATCGGGTAGGAGTCCGGTCGCCGCCCGGGCCGCCGCCTAGCGCGCCGTGCGCAGCACGTAGAGCCCGCCGACGACGACCAGCACGCCGCAGGTGCGCCGGATCACCGTGCCCGCACGGGATCCGGCGTTCCAGTCCAGGGTCCGCTGCACCCAGGCCGATCCCGCGCCGGCCAGGGCGATGACCAGGCAGTGCCCCAGGCCGTAGCTGAGCAGCAGCGCCGCGCCGCGGCCCGCGCCGCCGGCGGCGACGCGGAACGCGACGGCCAGCATGGGGGCCAGGAACGCGAAGGTGCAGGGGCCCAGGGCCAGCCCGAACACCAGCCCCATCAGCAGCGCGGCGGGGGCGCCGCGGCTGCGCCGGCCCACCTGCACCGGCGCCGGCAGCGCCAGCGG
Source organism: Candidatus Krumholzibacteriia bacterium (assembly GCA_035399525.1). Classification (GTDB taxonomy): domain Bacteria; phylum Krumholzibacteriota; class Krumholzibacteriia; order LZORAL124-64-63; family LZORAL124-64-63; genus JACZKN01. Next base: position 1,052 of record DAOPJF010000309.1, read on the forward strand.
CACCACGTCCGCCAGCACCAGGCCCACGCCGATCAGCACCGCCGCCACCAGCACGTTGCCCGCGGCGCCCACGTCGCCCGCCAGGCGTCCCGCCGCCGCGGTGATCAGCCCCAGCAGCGCGATGGTCACCAGGATGCCGGCGGCGAACAGCGTCGACAGCACGAGGGCCCGCCGCGGGTCGGGCCGCGCCGGCCCGCCCTGCACGAAGCCCACCACCAGCGGGATGGTGGCCAGGTGGCACGGGCTCAGAACGATGCTCAGCACGCCCCACGCGAACGCCGCCACCAGGGCCACCGGCGTGGCGCCGGACACCGCGGCGGTCAGGCTCTCGATCAGCGGCTGCATGCCGGTCCGCCTTCCGTCACAGGGTGACGCCGAGCTCGCGCCACTTGGCCAGGATGTCGTCCTTCGCGAAGAACCCCTCGTGCCGGAACAGCTCGGTGCCGTCGGCGGCCAGGAAGATCTGCGTCGGGATCAGCTTGATGCCGTAGGGCTCGCCGGCGTCGGGGTTCTTCCAGACGTCGATGAACTGCACGTCCAGGCGCCCGGCGTACTCGGTCTCGAGCTCGGCCAGGATCGGCGCCATCATCTTGCACGGCACGCACCGGTCGGCGCCCAGGTCGACCAGCCGCGGCAGGGCCGCGGTCGTCGCAGGCGTCGCTGTCTCGTCGCCGGCCGCGCCGCCCCGCGCCGCCGGCCGCAGCACCCAGGTGCCGACCGCTAGGCCGGCCACGGCGAGGATCACGATCCACCGCACCACCGTCGTCCGTGCCACCGCCGGACGTCCACCCTGCCCGCTCGCCATCACGCCCTCCTTCGGCAGACCTAACCCAGCATGGCCTTGAGCTCGTCCCGCGACGGCACCCGGCCCGACACCTTCACCTGTCCGTCCACCACCAGGGCCGGCGTCAGCATCACGCCGTAGCCCATGATCTCGCTGACCTTCGACACCTTCACCAGGTCGTAGACCAGGCCCAGCTCGTCGGCGGCCGCCCTGGTCTCGGCCATCAGCTTCTCGCACTTGGGGCACCCGGTGCCCAGGATGGCGATGCGCATGGTGCGTCCTTTCCCGCGCGGCCTCAGGCCAGCGCGCCGTAGAGGGTTCCGGTCACCGCCGACAGCACGACCACCAGGCCCAGGAAGGCCAGCGTGCGCCGGGTGCCCATGATGGTCCTGAGCACGAGGATGCTCGGCAGCGACAGGGCCGGCCCCGCCAGGAGCAGCGTCAGCGACGGCCCGGCGCCCATGCCCGCGCCGCGCAGGCCCTCGAGGATGGGCACCTCGGTCAGGGTGGCGAAGTACATGAACGCGCCCGCCACCGCGGCCGCGAGGTTGGCGACCGGGCCGTTGCCGCCCACCGCGCGCGCGATCCACTCGGTGGGCACCAGGCCCTCGTGGCCCGGGCGGCCCAGCAGCAGCCCCGCGCCCAGCACGCCCATCAGGAGCAGCGGCAGGATCTGCCGCGCGAAGCCCCAGCTCGCCGCCAGCCACGCCGACAGCTCGCCGCGCGTCGAGCCCAGCGCCCAGGCGAAGGCGGCCGCGCCCGCCGCGAAGGCCGGCAGGGGGTCGCCGCGCCCGATCAGCGCGCCCAGGCCCGCGGCGGCCGCGACGGCCGGCACCTTCCACCAGGGCAGGCCGTACCACGCCACCAGCGCCGCGCCCAGGCCGCCGGCCGCGCCGCCGGCCAGCCACCACTTCACCGCGTGCACGCGGCCGAACAGGCCTTCGCCCGCGCCGCCCCAGTTGGCGAAGACGAGCACCGCGACCATGGCCGCGAAGGTCCAGGCGGTCCGGGCCAGGGGACGCGCGTCGTCGGCGGGCAGCGGCGCCGCCGCGAGGGCGCGCTCGCGCGCGTCGCCGCGGAACATCAGCTGCATGGCCAGGCCGATGACGACGCTGAACACCACCGCGCCCACCGCCCGCGCCACGCCCAGCTCGACGCCCAGCACGCGCGCGGTCAGGATCACCGCCAGCGCGCTGACCGCCGGCCCCGAGTAGAGGAAGGCCGAGGCCGGACCGATGCCCGCGCCCATGCCGTAGATGCCGGCGAACAGCGGCAGCACCGTGCACGAGCACACCGCCAGCACGGTGCCGGCGACCGACGCCACCGCGTAGGCCTTCACGCGCCCCGCGCCCGCGCCCAGGTGCCGCATCACCGCGGCCTGGCTGGTGAAGACCGAGATGCCGCCGGCGATGAAGAACGCCGGCACCAGGCACAGCACGACGTGCTCGCGCGCGTACCAGCGGGCCAGGGCGAAGGCCTCGTGCACCGCGCCGTCGAAGCGCGCACCGTCCACCGGCAGGTGGTACAGCAGCAGGAAGCCGCCCAGGGCCAGCAGGGCGGGCTTCAGCTCGTGGCGCAGGCTCATCGCGGCTCCAGCACGTCGAGGGCCCGGGCCGCGCCGGCGGCGAGCACCGACTCGATGCAGCCGAAGAACCCGAGCACGCACGGCGTGCGCAGGCGGTGGAAGACCTGGTTGCCGCGCTTGTCGGCATCCAGCAGGCCGGCCCCGCGCAGCACCGCCAGGTGCTTCGAGACGGTGGACATGTCCAGGCCCACCAGCGCCTGCAGGTCGGCCACGCAGCGCTCGTCCTTGGCCAGCGCGTCGAGCAGGCACAGCCGCACCGGGTGGGCCATGGCCTTCAGCACCCGGGCCCGGGCGGCGTAGCGGTCGGTGGTGGGGGTCGGCATGGGGCCATCCTTCCGTTGAATTTGACTATTTGGCAAAATAGCCAAATAGATTGGCGATGCAAGGCCGGAATGGGTGTCCGTGGCCAACGCCGTGTATAATCGAGTCTTGAGGATGGTGCCGAGTCGGGCGCTTCGGCGGTGGATCTCGGCGGTGACGTGC
>DAOPJF010000310.1:0-3902 GCA_035399525.1 Candidatus Krumholzibacteriia bacterium
TTCGGCGAGATCATCGAGCAGCCCATCATCGCGAACTTCCGCGAGGGCCTGACGATGCTCGAGTACTTCATCTCGACCCACGGCGCCCGCAAGGGCCTGGCCGACACGGCGCTCAAGACCGCCGACGCCGGCTACCTGACGCGCCGCCTGGTGGACGTGGCCCAGGACATCGTGGTCACGGAGCACGACTGCGGCACCCTGCGCGGCGTGGAGATCACCACCCTGAAGGAGGGCGAGAAGACGATCGAGTCCCTCGCCGAGCGCATCTTCGGCCGCACCACGGCCGAGGACGTCATCGACGGCCAGGGCAACGTGATCGCCGAGGCCGGCGAGGTCATCAACCACGAGCGCGCCGCGGCCATCGAGGAAGGCGGCATCCACTCGGTGCTGATGCGCTCGGTGCTCTCGTGCGAGAGCCGCCACGGCGTCTGCGCCCTGTGCTACGGCTACAACCTGTCCGAGCAGAAGCTCGTGGACATCGGCGAGCCCATCGGCGTCATCGCCGCCCAGTCCATCGGCGAGCCGGGCACGCAGCTGACCCTGCGGACGTTCCACATCGGCGGTACGGCCAGCCGCATCGTCGAGCAGACGACCAAGCAGGCCCCGGCCAACGGCAAGATCGTGTTCAGCAAGGAAGTGCAGCTGGTCAAGACCGAGGACAAGTCCATGGTCTCGATCGGCCGCAAGGGCGAGATCAGCCTGGTCCTGGACTCGGGCATCACCCGCAGCCAGATGAACCTGCCCTACGGTGCGGTCGTGCTGGTCAAGGACGGCCAGCAGGTCAAGGTCGGCGACCCCATCTTCGAGTGGGACCCGTTCGCCGACTTCATCCTGGCCGAGGACCAGGGCATCGTCGCCTTCAGCGGCATCATCGAGGGCCTGACCCTGTCGGTCGACCTCGACGAGAAGACCCGCATGAAGCAGCCGGTGATCGTCGAGTCGGCGGACAAGAGCGTCCACCCCTCGATCCAGATCGTGAACAAGAAGACCGGCCGCCGCATCGCGGAGTACATCGTGCCGACGGGGGCCTTCCTGCTGGTCGAGGACGGCCAGGAGGTCGGCCAGGGCACGCAGCTGGCGAAGATCCCCCGCGAGGTCTCCCAGTCGGGCGACATCACCGGCGGTCTGCCGCGCGTGGCCGAGCTGTTCGAGGCGCGCAAGCCCCGCGAGTCGGCCATCGTCACCGAGATCGACGGCGTGGTCGAGTTCCGCGGCACGACCCGCGGCCAGCGCAAGGTGGCCGTGGTCGGCGAGGGCGGCGTCGAGAAGGAGTACACGATCCCGCACGGCAAGCACGTCCGCACCTACGAGGGCGAGCACGTGGTGGCCGGCGACCGGCTGACCGAGGGCCCCATCAACCCGATCGACATCCTGGCCATCAAGGGCGTGGCCGAGGTGCAGCGGTACCTGGTCAACGCGGTGCAGGAGGTCTACCGCCTGCAGGGCGTGAAGATCAACGACAAGCACATCGAGATCATCGTGTCCCGCATGCTGCGCAAGGTCATGATCCTCAACCCGGGCGACACGCCGTTCCTCGAGGACGAGCAGATCACCAAGCAGGACGTCGAGGAGTTCAACCGGAAGATCCTGCAGAAGAACCTCGACCTGCGCGCCCGGGGCGAGATCGAGCTCGAGCCGGCGACCTTCGAGCCGCTCCTGCTCGGCATCACCAAGGCGAGCCTGACCACGGACAGCTTCATCAGCGCGGCCAGCTTCCAGGAGACGACCCGGGTGCTGACCGACGCGGCGACCCGCAGCAAGCGGGACGAGCTGCGGTCGCTGAAGGAGAACGTGATCATGGGCCACCTGATCTCGGCGGGCACCGGCCTGAACGACTTCAAGCACCTGGCGGTGCAGGAGCCGGCCGAGGAGGACGCGCGGATCATCGAGGGCATCGAGCTGCACGAGCTGGCCGCCGCGGCGGCCGAGGCGGCGGCGGCCGACGGGTTCTTCGACCTGGACGCGGAGGCGGCGGCGGGCGAGTAGCCCGGCGAAGCCGGCGGCAACGGCGGGGCGGCTGCGGGTGCGGTCGCCCCGTCACTTTTTTTCTCCGGTGCGCCACAATCCGGGGGTGCCATGGAACGAAATTGAATATATCTTTACCATCTGCAATGAATGCAGCGTGTTATCTTCGTCGGGCGCAGGTGCGGGGAGCCCTGCGGCGCCCCACGGGGTATGGGACAGGCACGCGGCCGGCGGCTCCGCGCCTCCGGCGGCCAGGGATGGCGCCATGACGACGACCCGCGACTTCCTGCCGCCGGGCGGCAGCTACGAGCAGCTGATCGTCCGCTACGACGAGCAGTTCGGCGCGGTCTGGTACACCCTCGAGCCGCGCGACCGCCCCTGCTTCAACCTCGACCTGCTCGAGGAACTCCGCCAGTTCCAGCTGCGCATCGAGAGCGTCATCCGCGAGGCCGCCGCGCGGGGCGAACGCCTGCCCGTGCGCTACACGGTGCTGTGCAGCGCCGTGCCGGGGGTGTTCAACCTCGGCGGCGACCTGAACCTGTTCGCCGAGCTGATCCGCCGCCAGGACCGCCGGGCCCTGTTCCGCTACGCCAAGGCCTGCATCGACGTCCTGTACCCCAATGCCGTGAACTTCGACCAGCCCCTGACCACCATCACCCTGGTGCAGGGCGACGCCCTGGGCGGCGGCTTCGAGGCCGCGGTGTCCAGCAACGTGGTCATCGCCGAGCGCAGCGCCAAGTTCGGCCTGCCCGAGGTGCTGTTCAACCTGGTGCCGGGCATGGGGGCGTACAGCTTCCTCATCCGCCGCACCACCCCGGACACGGCCGAGCGGATCATCATGACCGGCGAGCTGCTGTCGGCCCACGACATGCGCGAGCTGAAGCTGGTCGACCGCGTGGTCGAGGACGGGACCGGCGAGGCGGCGGTGCTGGCTTTCATGCGCGAGCACAGCCGGCGCAGCAACGCCCACGCCGCCATGGGGCGCATCCGGCGCTGCATCAATCCGGTCACCTACGAGGAACTGATCGGGATCACGCGCATCTGGGTCGATGCCGCGCTGCAGCTGACCGAGCGCGACCTGACGCTGATCGAGCGCCTGGTGCAGGCCCAGAACCGCCGCCTCGAGCGGGCGGCGGCAGGCCGTCAGGCCATGGAGGGACGCGCCTGAGCGGCGCGATCCGCGACGATCCGCCTACACCGCCGCCGCCGGCACCAGGCCCACCTTGCGGATGGCGCCCACCAGGTCGGACAGCTTCACCGGCTTGCTCAGGTGCAGGTCCATGCCGGCCTCGAGGCTCTGCTGCACGTCGGCGCGGGTCGCATCCGCGGTCACGGCGATGATGGGCACCGTCGCCACGTCGTCGCCGCGGGCGCGGATCTGGCGCGTGCACTCGTACCCGTTCATCACCGGCATGCGGATGTCCATGAAGATGACGTCGTAGGACCCGGCCTCGAGCCGGTCGAGGGCCTCCTGTCCGTTCTCGGCCACCTCGACGCTGACGCCCACCCGCTTGAGCAGGTTCCGCACCACCAGCTGGTTGAACTTGTTGTCCTCGACCACGAGGGCGCGCAGGCCGAAGTCCGGCAGGTCGTCGCCGGCGGCGACGCCGGGCGCGGCCGCGGGCGCGGGCTGGGGCGCCGGGGCGGCGGCCGCCTCCAGGGCCAGCGTCACGGTGAAGGTCGAGCCGCGGCCGGCCGTCGACTTGACGGTCACGTCGCCGCCCATCATCCGGGCCAGGCGCCGGCTGATGGCCAGGCCCAGGCCCGTGCCGCCGTACTGGCGCGTGGTCGAGTTGTCCGCCTGCTCGAACTGGTCGAACACGGCGTCGATGCGGTCGGCGGGGATGCCGATGCCCGTGTCCGTCACGCTGAACTTCACGTTCGGACCCTTGCCGCCGGCGGTCACGCGGCAGGTGATGCCCACCTCGCCCTTCTCG
>DAOPJF010000311.1:0-3898 GCA_035399525.1 Candidatus Krumholzibacteriia bacterium
GCCGTAGTTCGAGCCCCACCAGCGCTCGCCGTCGCAGGTGTAGCCGTTGGGGTCGGCGAACACGCCGGGGTTCAGCTCGGTCGACAGGCTGCTCGAGCGCTTGCGGTCGCCGCAGGGCGAGGCCGCGCCCACGCCGATCACGTTGGCGTGGATGGCCGGGTAGCTGATGACCGTGTTGTTCTCGTTGCCGGTGGCCGCCAGGATCACGCAGCCCGCGTTCCAGGCGTAGGCCAGGGCGGCGTCGGTGGTCGCGTCGGTGGTGATGGCGGCGCCCAGGCTCATGCTGATGACGTCGGCGCCGTTGTCGGCCGCGTAGTAGATCGCGCTGGTGATGGCGCTGAAGTACATGCTGCCGCGGCGGTCGGCCACCTTCAGGGGCATGATCGTGCAGCCGGGGGCGGCGCCCGCGACGCCGATGCCGTTGCCGCCGATGGCCGCGGCCACGCCGGCGCAGCAGGTGCCGTGGCCGGCGCTGCGGCTGTCGTCCATCGGGTTGGTGTCGCCGTCGCCGAAGTCGTAGCCGGTCATGCAGCGCAGGTCCTCGTGGTAGATGTCCACGCCGCTGTCGATGATGGCGATGACCACCGACGGATCGCCGTAGGTCACGTCCCACGCCGCCTGGGCGTTGCTGTCGAAGCCGACGGTGCCGACGGTGGGGCCGGTGTGGCTGTAGGTGGCCCAGTCGTAGCTGATCATCTGGGCCGTGTTGTTGTGGCCCCAGTGGTCAGGGTAGAGAGGATCGTTGGGCACCGCGGCCGGGAAGGCGCGCCAGTCGGGGTGCGCCTCCTCGACGGCGGGATCGGCGGCCAGGCGCGCCGCCACGGCGGCCATGTCGCCCTCGGCCACCGTCAGCATGAACCAGCGGTCCAGGCCGGCGGCCTTGTCCGCGCGGGCCGGTCGGTCGAAGGGACGCTCGATGCGCACGACGCCTGCGGCGGACGCGGCGGCGTCGAGGGACGGGATGCCGAAGCGGGCATCCGGCAGCACCTCGCCGCGCGCGAACGGCACGGCAGGGGCAGCCTTCGCGGCGTCGGCGCGCAGCTGCACCAGGACGCGATCCGGGGCCCAGGGCAGGGTGTCGTAGGAGGCCAGGGGACCGTCCTGGACGGGGGCGAGAGCACGAGGCGCAGCCAGGGCCGTACCGGCGGCCAGGATGGCCAGCACGAGGACCGCGGCGAGAGTGCGGCGAGAGGACATGGGGGACTCCGATCGGTTTCGGGTGTCGAGTCGGTGTGAGGTTCTCCCCTCCTCAGCCCTGGACCTCGATGCCCGGAAACAGGTTGGCTCCTTTCTGTGAAATCCTAGTATCATAATCGGATAAACCGATGCTAGACAGCATCATACAAGAATTTCACACCGGGCTTCAAGGAAAAAGTAGGGAAGTTTCGGACTATGTTCGGGAGGGATTGCGGTCGCGCCGCGGCCGGAAGGTGGAGGGGAGCAAGGGTTCCTCCGGTCACGCGGCGCGAACCACCGATCACGCCCCAAGGGAAGGGCGTTGAGGATCCGGGGTCTGGTCGGACCGGGGCCTCGGCGGGGTTCCATGCAACCGGCGGACCGTGGTGAAACATCCGGGACAATTATTCGCAAGGCGTTGTGGAGCAATGCGTTCAGGCTTTGTTTGGCGACCTTGCAACCGTTCCGGCAGGTTCAACTCGCAGGATTCCGCGAGCCGGCAGCGTCGACCTCGCAGGATTCCGCGAGCCGCGCTGCCCTAGCGGTCCTTCCACTTGCCCAGCTTGTAGCGCAGGCCGCTCTCGGTCAGGCCCAGGCGGCGGGCGGCCTCGCTCTGGTTGCCGTCACAGGCCGCGAGGGCATCCTGGACCAGGCGACGCTCGAAGGCCTCGAGGGTGGCCGCCAGGTCCGCCCCCGGCGCCGCGGACGCGCCGTCGGCGCCGCGCCCGGCGAGTACGGCCGAGGGCAGGTCGTCGCGCTCGACCACCTCGCCGCGGGTCATCACCACGGTCTGCTCGACGATGTTCTCGAGCTCGCGCACGTTGCCGGCGTAGGGATGGGTCATCAGCAGCGCCATGGCCTCGGCGCTGAACGCGCGGGCCGGCCGCGCGTAGCGGCGCGCGTAGCGCGTCAGGAAGTGCGCCGCGAGCTCGGGGATGTCCTCGCGCCGCTCGCGCAGCGCGGGCAGCACCAGCTCGACGACGTTCAGCCGGAAGTAGAGGTCCTCGCGGAACGCACCGTCGCCGATGCGCGCCCTGAGGTCGCGGTGGGTCGCGGCCACGACCCGCACGTTCACCGGCACCGCGTGGTCGCCGCCCACGGGTGTGATCTCGCGCTCCTGCAGGAAGCGCAGCAGCTTCACCTGCACCGCGGCGGCCAGGTCGCCGATCTCGTCCAGGAACAGGGTGCCGCCGTCGGCCTGCAGCACGCGGCCGCGCCGCTCCTGCTCGGCGCCGGTGAACGAGCCGCGCAGGTGGCCGAACAGCTCGCTCTCCAGCAGCGCCTCGGGCAGCGCCGCGCAGTTCACCGCGACGAAGGGGGCGGCCGCGCGCGGGCTCAGGTCATGGATCGAACGGGCCAGCAGCTCCTTGCCGGTGCCGCTCTCGCCGCGGATGAGCACCGTGGCGTCGGTGTCGGCGGCCCGGCCGGCGCGCCCGAGCACCTCGGCCATGGCCGCCGACGAGCCCAGCAGCCGCGTCGTGACCGCGGTCTCGGCCAGGCGACGGCGCAGCACCTCGTTCTCGTGCACCAGGCGGCGCATCTTCAGGGCGCGCCCGATCACCAGGGCCAGGCGGTCCAGGTCCAGGGGCTTGCCGACGAAGTCGACGGCGCCCTGCTGCATGGCCTCGACCGCGCCTTCGACCGTGCCGTAGGCGGTCACCACGACCACGGCCACGTCGGGCCGCAGGCGGCGGCTCTCGGCCAGCAGCGCCAGGCCCGAGCGGCCGGGCATGCGCAGGTCGGTCAGCATCAGGTCGAAGGGGCGGTCGCCCAGCTGCGCTAGGGCCTCGTCGGCGTCGCCGGCGGTGGCCACCGCGTGGCCCCACTGGCGCAGCACGCCGGCCAGGGTCTCGCGCTGCGTGCTCTCGTCGTCGACGACCAGGATGCTGCCGTGGATCATCAGGTGCTCCTTCGCCGCGGCAGGCGCAGGGTGAAGCGGGCGCCGCGGCCCTCGAGTCCGGGTTCGTCGGCCAGGCCCAGGGTGCCGCCCAGGGCGGCCGCCATCTGGCTGGCGATGGACAGGCCCAGCCCCGTGCCGTCGGGCCGTCCGGTGAAGTACAGGTCGAACACGCGCCCCCGGTCGGCCGGGGCGATGCCGGGCCCGTTGTCGGCCACGGTCATGTCCACGTCGTCGCCCAGCGCCACGAGCGAGGCCATGATCTTGGTGGCCCCGGCCTCGGCCGCGTTGCGCACCAGGTTCTCGAGGATCTCCACCACGAAGGCCCGGTCGGCCGTGACCACCTGGCGGCTCGGGGCGTAGCCGATGATCTCGACGCCCTGCCCGGCGCGCGCGGCGGCCTGCAGCGCCGCCACCTCCTGCACCAGGATGTCGAGGTCCACCGGCTCGAGCACCGGTGCGCGAGGGCAGGCGAACTCCAGGAACTGGCGGATGCGGGCGTCGATGCGGGCGGCCTCGCCGGTGATGTGCCCGACCTGGGTCCGCGCCTCGTGGTCGAGGTCCGGGTTGCGGGCGAGCACCTGGGCCAGCAGGTGGATGCTGTTGAGCGGATTGCGCAGCTGGTGCGCCACGCCCGCGGCCAGCGCGCCCATGGCCGCCAGGTGCTCGGTGCGGCGCGCCTCCTCCTCGTGCCGCTCGAGGCTGCGCCGGGCCCGGGCGATCTCGCGCCCCAGCACCGCCTGCCGCTGCAGCGTCAGCAGCAGCACCGCGGCCAGCGCCGCCGTGGCCACGCCCAGGGCCAGGCGCAGGCGGGCCCGCACCGTC
>DAOPJF010000312.1:0-3880 GCA_035399525.1 Candidatus Krumholzibacteriia bacterium
CCGGTCCAGGGCCAGCACCGCGGCCAGCGCGTCGTCGTCGGGGCCGAACAGCGCCCGCCGGCACAGGGCGTCCACCTCGGCCACCTGCCGGTCGATGCTGCCGGCAGGCGCCGGCCGCTCCGCGCCCGGACGGCAGTCCGCCGGGCGCGCCACCTGCTCGGCGAAGGGGCCCGGCTCGGTGTCCCAGCCCAGCAGGCTCGGGCCGAACGAGACCAGCTCGGCGTTGCCCATCCACAGCAGCGGCTGCCTGGTCAGCAGGCCCAGGTCGATGTCCTGGCCGGCGAGCCGGTACTCGAGGTCGCCGATGCGCACCCAGCCGGGCCGGCCCGGGCCGACGGCAAGCGTCGCCCCGGTGCCGCCGTTGCGCAGGCCCTGGTCGTCGGCTGTGATGGCGGTCTCGAGGACGCCCAGGTCGCGGTAGAACCAGCGCGGGATGCGCACGCGGTACCCGCCGACCTTCAGCACCTTCTCGCCGCTGCGGTACATGTCGGCGATGACGTCGTGGAAGTTGGCCTCGATGGCCTTGCGCTTCAGCGACCCCTTGGGCGTCAGCTCGCCATGCGCCTCGTCGAGGTCGCGGTCGAGCACGGCGAAGTTCACCACGCGCTCGAAGGGGGCCAGGTCGCCGTTGGCGGCGGTGACGAGGCGGTGGTAGTACTCGCGGCGCGCCTGCTCGCCGGCCAGGGCCGCCAGCACCGGGTCGGCCTCGTCGGGCACGATCAGCAGCGTGTTGTAGCTGCGCCCGTCGCCGGCCAGGAATGTCCGCCGGATGCCGGGCACGCCCTCGAACAGGGACTCGACCCGGCGCGGGGCGATGGTCTGGCCCCGGTTGTTCTTGTAGATGTCCTTGACCCGGTCGATGATCTCCATCTGCGAGCCGGGCGTGATGCGGAACAGGTCGCCGGTGGCCAGCCAGTGCTCGTCGCTCTCGGGCTGCTCGACCGCGAGGCAGCCGGGCTCGCCCTCCTCGGGCAGGTAGCGGGCGATGTACACGCCCGCGATGTTCAGCTCGTCCTCGTCGCCGAACTTCACCTTCACGCCCGGCAGCGGGATGCCGACGGAGTTCTCCTCGTACTCGTCGGGCGGCGTCATGGTCAGGCCGCCGGTGCCCTCGGTCATGCCGAAGCCGCTGCACAGCTTCACGCCGTGGCGGTGGAAGAAACGGAACACCTTGGGGTCGAGCCAGCCGGCCGCCGACAGGCCCCAGGCCAGCCGGTCGCCCACGACGCCGCGGAACAGCTCGGGCGACTCGGCGCCGCCGCTCTGCTCCTGCTGGGTCTCGAGGATGCGGTCGCGGATCTGCACCCACCGCACGGGCACGCTGATCAGCGCCGTCGGGCGCACCTGGGCCAGCTGCGACAGCAGCGTGTCGGCCGAGGGGTTGCCGGCGAACACGTAGGTGCCGCCCCAGAAGATGGTGCCGAGCATCTCGAGGTAGCGGCCGAAGGTGTGGAACAGGGGCAGGTAGCAGAGCATCACCTCGTCGCGGCCGACGAACGGCAGCGCCGCCGCGCGGGCGTACCGCTTGCTGACCAGGTTCAGCTGGGTGAACACCACGCCCTTTGGCCGGCCGGTGCTGCCGGAGGTGAACATGACGGTGGCGGGCTCGCGCATGGCCAGGCGCGGCCGGGCGGCCAGCAGGGCGTCGACCTCGTCGAGGCCGCGGGCGGCGCGCCGCTCGTCCAGGGGCAGGATGTCGCCCGGTTCGCCGCGGTCGTCCGCGTGCAGCGTGAAGATCCGGAACGGCGAGCGGCACCGCTGGCGCACCGCCAGCAGCTTCTCGAGCCGGTCGGGGCTGTCGCAGATCGCGGTGGTGATGTCCAGCCGGTCGAAGATCCAGGCCAGGTTCTCCACGCTCGCGTGCACGTCCAGCGGCGTGACGACGATGTCGTGGCACAGGCAGGCCAGGTCGGCGCAGGCCGCGCCCACCGAGTTGGCGTTCAGCAGGGCCACGCGCAGGGGGCGGGGGTCGTCGGGCGCGGGGCGTCCCTCGGCCAGCAGCAGCGCCGCGGTCCCGCGTACGCGCCGCCGCACCAGGTCGTAGCTCCAGTCGCCGCCGTCCTGGTCGGTCAGGTCGCGGAACAGCACGTGATCGGGCTGCCCGGCGGCGCGCTGGTCGAGCAGGTCGCCCAGCGTGACGCGGGCGTGCTCGACGACGCGGAACACGGCCTCGGCCCAGCGCAGGCGGGCGGCGTGGTCCGGCAGCGAAGTCAGGAACTCCGGCCGGCGCGTGGCCTCGAGCACCCGCATCCAGGCCGCGTGGTCGGCGGGATCGGGCGCCGCGGCGACCGCGCCTTCCAGCGCCTCGAGCACCGCCGACGCCGACTCGGGCCGGCCGTCCCAGGTGGCGAGCACGGCGGCGGGGCCGCGGCCGGCGCTCATGCGCCCGTCCGTTCGGCGCCGTCGCGGGGCTCGATCACCAGCCGGTAGCCCACGCCGTGCACCGTCAGGATGTGGCGCGGGGTGCGCGGGTCCTCCTCGACCAGCTTGCGCAGGGCCAGGATGAAGTTGTCGACCGTCCGGGTCGTCGGGTAGGCGCCGAATCCCCACACGCGGTCGAGGATCGTCTCCCGGTCCACGGGCTCGCCGGCATGCTCGCGCAGCAGCCTGAGGATCATCGCCTCCTTCTCCTTGAGATCGACGGTCCCCTCGGGCGTGGTCGCCTGGTAGGCGCGCAGGTTCACCTCGGCCCTGCCGATGCGCAGCATGTCGGGGGCCTCCTCGCCGCGGAACCAGTCCTGGCGCCGGAAAATCGACTTGATCCGGGCCAGCAGCTCCTGCAGCTCGAACGGCTTGGTGATGTAGTCGTCGCCGCCCTCGTCCAGGCCGCGGATGCGGTCCTTGTTGCCGCCGCGCGCGGTCAGGAACAGGATCGGGACGCGGTCGCCCTCGCGGCGGATGAGCCGGCAGACCTCGAAGCCGTCCATGCCCGGCAGCATCACGTCCAGCAGCACCAGCTCGACGCCGCCCCGCCGCCACAGGTCGAGCCCCGCCTCGCCGCTGCCGGCCAGCACGGGGTCGTAGCCCTCGAGCTCGAGGTTGATGCGCAGGCCGTCGGCCAGGTGGGCGTCGTCCTCGACGACGAGGATTCTCCGTTTCATCGCTGCGTCTCCCGTGCGGCCGCTAGTCGGCCGCCGTCATCGCGGGCAGCACCATCGTGAAGGCGCTGCCCTGCCCTTCCTCGCTCTGCAGCTCGATCGTGCCGCCGAGGATCTCCACGTTCCGTCGCACCAGGTACAGCCCCAGGCCGCTGCCGCCGCCGATGCTGCCCCTCCGGCAGTCCGAGAAGAAGCATTCGAAGATCTTGTCGTGCAGGCGCCGGGGGATGCCCGGGCCGTCGTCCTGCACGGTGAGACGGTGCCGACCGGGTCCCGGCTCGATGCGCACGGTGATGTGCACCGGCGCCGGGCAGTGGCGCATGGCGTTGACCACCAGGTTGCGCAGCGCGAGGTTGAACGTCGAGCGGTTGCCGAACACCGCCGCGCCGCGCTCGCCCACCAGCTCGAAGGTCACGCCGCGGTCCACCGCGAAGCGCCTCAGGTCGTCCAGCACGTCCAGGGCCTCGTCGTGCAGGTCCAGGCGCCGGCGGGGGCCCTGCTCGAAGGTGTCGTCGGCGCTCATGGCCAGCACCTCGTCCACCAGGACCTCGAGGCGGCCCACGTCCTCGACCATGTGGCCGTGGATGCGCGTGCGGTCCTCGACCTTCAGCCCCTCGCGCCCGAGGGTCTCGGCGTACAGGCGCAGGCTGGCCAGCGGCGTCTTCAGCTCGTGCGTGGCGCCCGCCAGGAACAGCTCGCGCGCCTGCTTGAAGCGCATCTCGCTGCGCACCGACAGCATGAGGATGGTCGAGCCGGCGATCAGCAGCACCAGGAAGACCAGG
>DAOPJF010000313.1:0-3880 GCA_035399525.1 Candidatus Krumholzibacteriia bacterium
GGTGCGGCGCTACTGGGACGGCGAGTGGACCAGCTGGAACATCGAATACGCGGTGAACCTGCGGGCCATCTGGGGCACCGACCAGGATGACGTGTGGGTGGTGGGCGAGGGCGGCACCTGCCTGCATTTCGACGGCGCGACGTGGACCGTCTACTACGCCGGCACCTACGCCGACCTGCTGGGCCTGTGGGGGTCGGGGCCGGACAACGTGATCGCCGTCGGCGAGGGTGGCGTCATCACCCGCTTCGACGGCACGCGCTGGACCCAGGAGCACACCGTGCCCGACGGGACGCTGTACGGCGTCTGGGGCGCGAACGCCGGAGATGTCTGGGCCGTGGGCCGCGCGGGGCTGATGCTGCACTGGAACGGGCAGGCCTGGTCCGAGCACCAGCCCGAGACCGACAGCGCCCTGGACGCGGTCTGGGGCTATGCGGCGGACGACGTCTTCGCCGTCGGGTCGCTGGGCACCGTCCTGCACTGGGACGGCGCGGCCTGGACGACCGAGACCACCGACACCGCCGACCGGCTGTGGGCCGTGTGGGGCCTGCCGGGCACGCCGCCGTCGGCCGTCGGCGCCAACGGCACCTACTGCGAGCGCGGCGAGGACGGTGCCTGGACCTCGCGCACCATCGCCGAGGGCCGCTACCTGTACGGCCTGTGGGGCGACGGCGACGCGGCGCTGGTGGTGGTCGGCTACAACGGCCTGATCATGCGGCTCGCGCACCCGGCCTGGCAGACCATCAACGACGGGCGCACCCACTGGCTGCAGGCGGTGTGGACCGACGGCTGCGACCGCGTCATCGCCGCGGGCAAGCAGGGCGTGCTGCTCGAGTCGCAGGACGGCGGCTGGCAGGACGTCGCGCCGCCGCTGGAGGGCGTCGACTACGCCGACGTCTGGGGCCCCGAGCCCGGCGACTGGTTCGCCGTGGGCACGGGCGGCGTCATCGTGCGGCACCGCAACGGGCATCCCTGGTCCATCTGGCGCCTGCAGTCGGGAGCCGACCTCGAGGCGGTCTGGGGCACGTCCGCCGGCAACGTGTACGCGGTGGGCGAGGGCGGCACCATCGTGCACTTCGACGGCGACACCTGGGAGAACATGCCCAGCAGCACCACCATCTCGCTGCTGGACGTGCACGGCCGCAGCGCCACCGACGTGGTGGCCGTCGGCCTGGGCGGCACCATCGTCCACTTCAACGGCATCATCTGGCGCACGCTGGACAGCCAGCGGTCCGAGGCCCTGTACGGCGTGTGGTGCCGCGACGACGGCACCACCGTCGCGGTGGGCGAGGGCGGCGTGGCGCTGGTCAATCCCGGCACGCCCTGGCTGGGCACGCCCTGGAACGCAACCTTCGTGGGCGGCGGCCACTCGTTCTACGCCGCCGCGGGCGACGACCTGGACGAGGTCTACGCCGCGGGCTACAACGGGGTCGTGGCGCGCTGGGACGGCAGCGCGTGGACCCTCCTGGAAACCGGCAATCACGACCGCCTCAACGGCCTGCACGTCAGCCCCTGCGGGGAGATCTACGCGGCCGGCATGTGGGGCGTCATCCTGCGTTACGGCCGCTGACCGGCCGAACACCACGGCAAGGAGAGATCATGGGGAAGCTCGACGCACTCCAGCCCGCCGCCGTCTGGCGGATCTTCGAGATGATGAGCGACGTGCCGCGCGGCTCGGGCAACGAGGCCGCCGTGCAGGGCGCGTTCAAGGCCTGGGCCGACCAGCGCGGCCTCGCCTGGAAGGAGGACGCCGTCGGCAACCTGCTGATCTCGATCCCGGCGACCGCGGGCCTGGAGAAGGCGCCGACGGTGCTCATCCAGGGCCACGTGGACATGGTGTGCGAGAAGAACGCCGCCACGAAGCACGACTTCACCAGCGACCCCATCCGCCTGAAGATCGAGGGCGACTGGGTGACGGCCGAAGGCACGACCCTCGGCGCGGACAACGGCATCGGCTGCGCCATGGGCCTGGCCCTGGCCGACGCCGGCGTGCCCCACGGCCCGGTCGAGGTGCTGCTGACGGTGGACGAGGAGCGCGGCCTGACCGGCGCGGCCAACGTGCAGAAGGGCTTCTTCTCGGCGCGCACCATGATCAACCTCGACAGCGAGCAGGACGACGCCATCTTCATCGGCTGCGCCGGCGGGCGCGACACCGAGTTCGTGCTGAAGAACCGCGGCACCCGCGCGCCGAAGGACTCGGCCGGCCGCAAGGTCACCATCCGCGGGCTGAAGGGCGGCCACTCGGGCCTGGACATCCACAAGGGCCGGGGCAACGCCATCCGCATCCTGGTGCGCGCCCTGCAGGCGGCGCGCGACGAGATGGACGTGCGCATCGTCGAGATCAACGGCGGCAGCATGCGCAACGCCATTCCGCGCGAGGCCGAGGCCCGTGTCGTGGTGCCGGCGGCCCAGGGTCGGCGTTTCAAGCAGCTGGTCGATGCGGCCTGCGCGCGGATCGCCGCCGAGGAGCTCAAGGGCGTCGACGACGGGTTCACCTGGGCCGTGGCGTCGGTGCAGGCCCCGCGCTGCCTGACCCTCGAGGCCAGCCGCACCGTGCTGGACCTGATGGCCGCCATCCCCAACGGCGTACTGGCCATGAGCCGCGACATCGCCGGCCTGGTCGAGACCAGCTCGAACCTGGGCGTGGTCAAGACCGACGGCGCCTCGGTGCGCCTGGTCTGCTGCAGCCGTTCGTCGGTCATGGCCAGCCTCGACGCCGTGGTGCGCCAGCACGCGGCCCTCGGCGCCCTGGCCGGGGCCGAGGTGCGGCAGCCCGAGGGCTACCCCGGCTGGAAGCCGAACCTGCAGTCGAAGGTGCTGGCGGCGACCCGGGCCCGCTATGCGGCGACCTTCGGCCACGATCCGGAGCTGCTGGCCATCCACGCGGGGCTCGAGTGCGGCCTGCTGACCGAGAAGTACCCCGACCTGGACATCGTCTCGTTCGGGCCCAACATCACCGGCGCCCACTCGCCGGACGAGAAGGTGCAGGTCTCGTCGGTCCAGAAGATCTGGACCCTGTTCAGCGGCACCATGGCGGCCCTGGCCAAGGCCTAGCCGGCCCCCCGGGGTCGGCACCCTGCCAACGACGCGGCCGGCGCAAGCCGGCCGCGTTCCTTTTCCCCGATCGTTCGCAGTTGTCCGCAGGTTATCCCCAGCCGGGGCGGCTGGGGGAAACCCCGCCGCCGCCGCCGCCGGGAGCGCTAACTTGTTGTCCTGCCTGCATCCCGGTCGAAATGAGCATTTTGTAAAGATTATTTCCAAATGAACGGTGTCGAGGTTATCCCCGGATGGGCCGCCCTTCCGGGCGGCAGATCCTGCCGATCGGCCCAAAGGCCAACGATTCCAGCAGTTTGTCGGGTTCCGGGCCTTGATTCGGTCCGCCCCGTGCGCCATCATGGTCCGGTGGGGCGTGGCACGCCCCGGCACATGGACCTTCCCGGAAAGGCTGGCGCCCATGGCGACCAAGGCGGAGGCGGGCAAGCGCGGGGCGCAGGTCCGCTCGGATTGCTGGATCGGGGTCGAACCGGCGGCGGCCGGCGGCCTGCAGGTGGCGTTGACGAGCAAGGTGGCCGGCATGTACGGCGACCGCATCGTCGCCCAGATCGAGGAGGGCTGCCGGGTCCTGGGCCTGGTCCACGGCACGGTCACGGTCGAGGACCAGGGGGCGCTGCCCTACGTCATTGCCGCCCGCCTCGAGACGGCGGTGCGCCGCGCCGGGCTGGCGCCGGCCGCGCCGCTGCTGCCGGTGCGGCGCGACCTCGCGGTGGCGCCGACGTCCCGCGACCGGCTGCGCCGCAGCCGGCTCTACCTGCCGGGCAACGAGCCCAAGTTCCACGTCAACGCCGCCCTGCACG
Source organism: Candidatus Krumholzibacteriia bacterium (assembly GCA_035399525.1). GTDB lineage: Bacteria > Krumholzibacteriota > Krumholzibacteriia > LZORAL124-64-63 > LZORAL124-64-63 > JACZKN01. The sequence goes on from DAOPJF010000313.1 coordinate 3,852, forward strand.
AGCCCGACGGCGTCATCCTGGACCTCGAG
>DAOPJF010000314.1:0-3876 GCA_035399525.1 Candidatus Krumholzibacteriia bacterium
AGACATGTCCGGCCCGGGGCAAGGCCCGGGCCGGACACATTCTCAGAGGCACAACTCTAGCGATACATGCCCTTGACCGAGCCCCAGCTGCTCTCCTGGCTGTCCACCGGCGCACAAACGTTCTCGCCGTCGTTCCAGCCGAAGGTCAACGTGGTCTCGGCGCCGATGCCGTTGTCCACCGTGAAGGCGCGGTTGCCCACGCTCTCCCACGTGCCGCAGGCGTCCTTCTTGAACTTGTACTCGAAGTTCAGGGGGATCGCCGTGCCGGCCGGGAACACCAGGCAGGCCTGCCACAGGTCGCCCGACAGGTTGGTCATGGCCAGGCCGTCGCCCCAGCCCGTCAGCTCGGGCAGGCCGCCGGTCACGCACACGCCGCCGTTGGTGCCCTCGGGCGCCACGCAGACCTGGAAGCACACGACCTTGTCCTCGGCCAGGGTCTGGCCGACGCCGCAGCCCAGGGGCAGGTTGTCCCAGCTCTGCAGGTCCAGCACGACCGACGCGGTGCCGTCGGTGGGCAGGGTGACGGCGCGGTTGCCGACGCTCTCCCAGGTGGCGCAGCCGTCCTTCTTGAACTTGTACTCGAAGGCGGGGTTGCTGCCGGCCGGGAAGGTCACGACGCCCTCCCACAGGTCGCCCGACGTGTTGGTCAGGTTCACGCCGGCGCCCCAGGTGCCGATCGGGGCGGCCGAGCCGATGACGCACACGTCGCCGGCGGTGGCGGCGCCGCTCAGGCACACGCTGAAGGTCACGTCGATGTCGACCGGGGTCACGTTCACGACGTTGTACTGCTGCGGCGCGGCGTTGCCGGCCTGGTCGGTGATCGGGCCGTAGTCGAGCATCTCGTCCTCGTCGTGGAACACGATCGAGGACTGCACCCAGGCCGCGCCCACGAGCATCGAGGTCGGGATCTGGGCCGAGTACTCGTCGTTGTTGCCCACGTCGCCGTGGTAGCCCATGGCGATGTCCATGGTGGCGCCGAGGTCGTTGACCAGCGACATGGTCGCCGAGATGTTCGCGCCCTGGCCGGCCGCGTCGGTGACGCCGCCTTCCCAGACCTGGGCGTAGACGTCGACCGGGGCGATGGGCGTCACGGCCGCACCGTTGTTGGGCCACACGTTGCCCGCCCAGCCGATGGCGCCGAACGCGGTGCCCGCGGTGGCGACCAGGAGGGCGACCGTCGCCAGCGTAACCAGTTTCTTCATGATGACCTCCATCGAGGTGGCGATGTGGAAGCAGGGACGATGTGCCGGCACGCCACGCGAGCTCTCCGCGGCGACCGGCGATCGCGAAACCGGGCGGCGCCAGGCCGCCCGGTTCCACGGGTTCTCGCAGATCTAATGATAGCACAAATCAAATCAGCGCCGGGTGATCTTTTTTGCCTCAATTCAGCAAAATCGCACCACTCAGCCCGGGGATGGTCACCTGCACGTCGCCATGGCCCAAGTCGATGCGGTCACCCGACTTGAGGCTCGCGCCGCCGCTGCGGGGGAAGACCTCCGGGCCCACCTCGACCGTCAGGGTCGACGACCCGCCGGCGGCCAGGGCGGACAGGTCGGACGCGGACAGCGTCATGGTCACCGGCGACGTACCGGCGTTCAGCACCACCACGGCCAGTTTGCCGTCCAGGGCCCGGGCGTAGGCGTAGGCCCGGCCCTCGGTGGCCAGCGCGGTGAACGACCCGCGGGACAGCACCGGCGTGTCGCGGCGCAGGCGGGTGATCCGGCCGTAGTAGTCGCGCACGGCGACCTTGCGCGGGTCGCCCTCGTAGCGCCAGTCGAAGGGGCGCCGGCAATCGGGATCCTTGCCGCCGGCCATGCCCACCTCGTCGCCGTACCAGATGTGCGGCATGCCCACGTAGGTCATCGAGAACATGGCGCCGAGCATCAGCCGGCGGATGTCGCCGGCGCTGGTCAGGAAGCGGATGGTGTCGTGGCTGTCGATGAGGTTCATCATCACGGCCACGGCCTGCGGCGGGTACTGGAAGCGGCCCGGCGACAGGCGCTGGTCGAAGGTGGCCGCGTCGATCGAGCCCTTGCCGATGAAGTCCATGACCGGGTCGCGGAAGAACTTGTAGTTCATGGTCGCGTCGAAGCCGCGCGGACCGATCCAGCGGCCGGCGTTGCCCCACAGCTCGCCCACCAGCCAGCAGTCGGGCTTGATGGTCTTGCACCGCTCGTTGAACAGGGCCCAGAACCAGTGGGGCACCTCGTTGGGCACGTCCAGCCGGAAGCCGTCGATGTCGTAGTCGCCCAGCCACTTGTCCGCCACGCTCAGCACGTAGTCGACCACCGGCATATTCGGGTTGGCGTCCTTGATGTCGTCGATCTCGTTCTCGTTGGCGTTGCTGCGGGTCAGGTCGTAGTTCAGGTTCGGGTGCAGCCCGAAACCCCACCAGCAGTCGTAGTAGTCGCTGGCGTTGAAGTCGCGGGACGAGGGCAGCGGCCACCTGTGGAACTCGTACCAGTTCCAGTAGGGGCTGTCCTTGCCCTTCTCCACCGCGTCGCGGAACGCGAAGTGCCAGTTGCCCGTGTGGTTGAACGCCATGTCCACCACGATGCGGATGCCGTGGGCGTGGCAGTCCTGCACGAAGTCCTTGAACTCCTGCTCGGACGCGAAGTGCGGGTCGATGGTCAGGTAGTCGACCGGATCGTACTTGTGGTTGCTCATGCCCTGGTTCAGCGGGTTGAAGTAGATCACCGTCACGCCCAGGTCGTTCAGGTAGCCCAGCTTCTGCCGCACGCCGGCGATGTCGCCGCCGTAGAACGAGAAGTAGTCGGGCTTGCCGTCGGTGCGGTAGGGGCTGCGCACCAGGCCGCCGATGTCGTACCAGTCCTCGACCAGGTGGAAGTACTCGCCGTTCAGCTTCCCGGAGGCGGGCAGGCTGTTGGCGCCCTGGTACCACGGCTCCTTGAAGTCGGGGTCGTTGGCCTTGTCGCCGTTGGCGAAGCGCTCGGGGAAGATCTGGTAGATGATGCCGTCCTTGGCCCACTCGGGCGTGAAGAAGGGCGGGAACGACGCCGCGGTGTACACGAAGCCGGACGCGGGCCGCGCGTCGGCCAGGCCGCGGGGCCCCAGCCACTCGGTGGCGTCGCCGTCGTGGTAGCGCACCACGTACTCCAGCCTGTCGGCGGCGTCGCCCAGCTGGACGGTGCCCCGGTAGTACTGGTAGGCCGCGTCCTTCTCCACCTCGGCCAGGGACAGCTCCTGGCGGGCGCCGCCGTTGACGCTGTACTCGACGGTCACGTCCTGGACGTCGCCCAGGTGCGCCTTGGCCGTCAGCGAGACCTCGGTCGGCGACAGCGGATTGCAGGTCGAGTAGTCGAAGACCGGCTCGAGGTCGTCGCCGAAGATGCGGCCGTCGCCCAGGCCGATCTCGATGGTGGAGAACGAGTCGTCCACCCGCAGCACGCTGTTCTGGCCGCCGAAGCCGTCGTCGGCGCCCTCGGGGTTGTTGGGATCCTGCTGCCACTGGCCGTCGACCACGAACTTGTACTGGTACGAGCCCTTGGCCAGCAGCAGGCTGACGGTGTAGGTGCCGTCGCCGTCGGCGTCGGTCATGCGCGTCTTGGCGTCGCTCCAGTCGTTGAACGAGCCCGCCAGGAAGACGTTGCCCACGCCCGAGATGACCGGCGTGTAGCGGAACTCCACCGAGCGCAGGGTGCCGTCGTCGGCCGGGGCCGCGCCGCCACCCGCGGCCGCCGCGCCGGCCGCCACGCCCGCCGCCGCCGACGCCGTGCCGCCGGCCGCCGCGTCGATCTTGTCCTTGCCCGCGGGCACGTGCACCACCGAATTCTGCCCGCCGAAGCCGTCGCCGGTGCCCTCGGGGTTGGCCGGGTCCTGCATCCACTGGCCGTCGACGACAAACTTGTACTGGTA
>DAOPJF010000315.1:0-3873 GCA_035399525.1 Candidatus Krumholzibacteriia bacterium
GGATCAGCAGGTCCGGCGGCATCCGCCTGGCCTTGTCCAGGGCCTCGAGGCCGTCGACCGCCGTCGCCACGGTGAAGCCGCGGCGGCTGAGGCTGAACTGCAGGGTCTCGAGGATGTCCGGCTCGTCGTCGACGACGAGGATCCGCAGGTTGCGTTCCATGCGCCATGTCCCCTTCGGGCTGCGACCGACGGCCCAACCGTCGATTCTGCCTGCATCTTCGGCCCACGGGGCCGGCCGGTTGAGCCCGACCTGCGGCCCGGGGCGCCCCCCGTCGGCATCAATTGCCGCAGGCGGCGGTGGCGGAGTGCCGGCACCACGATGCAAAATGTTGTCCTGCAACAAGATGCCAATGCGGCCGGCCCGCGCCGCCGGGGAACTTGCAATCGGGGTGCCAAAGAGGGAACGGTCAGGCCTGCAGGCGCTTGGCCAGGTGGCGGCCGGTGACCGAGGCGGCGTCGGCGGCCACCTGGTCGGGGGTGCCCTCGGCCACGACCTTGCCGCCGTGGCGTCCGCCGCCGGGCCCGAGGTCGACGATCCAGTCGGCCTGGGCGATGAGGTCGAGGTTGTGCTCGATGACGACCACCGAGTGCTTCCGCTCCACCAGCTCGTGCAGCACCTTGACCAGGGCGCGCACGTCCTCGGCGTGCAGGCCGGTCGTCGGCTCGTCCAGCAGGTAGAGGTTGTCCTGGCCGGTGGGCGAGGCCAGCTCGCGCGCCACCTTCAGGCGCTGGCTCTCGCCGCCCGACAGCGTGGTCGCCGGCTGGCCCAGGGTCAGGTAGCCCAGGCCCACCTTCTTCAGGAACCACAGCCGCTCCCCCACCGCGGGCACGTCGCCGCAGAAGGCCAGCGCGTCGTCGACGGTCAGGTCCAGCACCTGGGCGATGCTCAGGCCCTTGTAGCGGATCTCCAGGGTCGAGGCGTTGAAGCGGCTGCCGCGGCAGTCCTCGCAGGGCACCTCGATGTCGGCCATGAACTGCATCTCGACCCGGTGGTAGCCCATGCCCTGGCAGGTGGCGCAGCGGCCGCCCGCCGTGTTGAAGCTGAAGCGGCCGGGCGCGTAGCCGCGGGCCAGCGCCTCCTTGGTGCCGGCGAACAGCTCGCGGATGGGCGCGAGCACCTGCAGGTAGGTGGCCGGGTTCGAGCGGCTGGTCTTGCCGATGGGCGTCTGGTCGACGCGGATGACGTGGGACACCCCATGCTGGCCCTGGATGCTGGTGAACGGGAACGCGCGCCCGGTGCCGCCGGCGACCTTGGCCACGAGGCCGTCGTGCAGGCAGCCGTTCATCAGGCTGCTCTTGCCCGAGCCCGACACGCCCGTCAGCGCCACGAAGCGGCGCAGCGGGATGCGCACGTCGACCTCGCGCAGGTTGTTCAGCCGCGCCCCCTTGACCGTCAGCCAGCGGTCGGGCGCCTCGCGGCGGCGCGCCAGGTCGCGCGCGGGCACGTCGCCCCTGAGGTGCTTCGCGGTCAGGGTGTCGCCGGTGGCCATCAGGTCCTCGAGCGGCCCCTGGTACACCAGCTGCCCGCCGTGGCTGCCGGCGCCCGGCCCCAGCTCGATGAAGTGCTCGGCCGCGCGCAGCACCGCCAGGTCGTGCTCGACGACCACCACGGTGTTGCCGCCGTCCACCAGGTCGTGCAGCGTGCCCACCAGGCGGTCGACGTCGTCGGCGTGCAGGCCGCAGGTGGGCTCGTCCAGCACGTACAGCGTGTCCACCAGGCGCGAGCCCATGGCGTTGGCCAGGTGGATGCGCTGCGCCTCGCCGCCCGACAGCGTGCGCGTCATGCGGTCGAGCGTCAGGTACGACAGGCCCACGCGCTCGAGGAACCGCAGGCGGTGCAGCACCTCGTCGCGCACCTCGCCGGCCACGGCCTCGACCGCCTTGGGCAGGCGGATGCCGGCGACCTTGGCCAGCGCCTCCTCCACCGACAGCTTGCCGATCTCGCCGATGTGCATGCCCTGCAGCCTGACCGCCAGCGCCTCGCTGCGCAGCCGGCTGCCGCCGCAGGCGCGGCACTCGGTGTCGCCCATGAAGCGGCGGGTGAAGAAGCGGTGGTGCCCCTTCTTCATCTCCTTGCGCATGGTCTCGAGGTAAGGGATGACGCCGGTGTAGCTCTTGTCCACGCCCTCGAGCACCAGCCGCTGCTTCTTGCGGGGCAGCTTGGCGAAGGGCACGTCCGTGGCGATGTCCTGGCGCGCGCAGAATTTCAGCATCCCGGTGAACATGCGCCCGAAGCTCTCGGTGCTCCAGGGCTTGATGGCGCCTTCCTTGAGGGTCAGCCCCGGGTCGGGCACGATCTTGTCCTCGTCGAACTCCAGGCGGTTGCCGAAGCCCTTGCAGGCGGGGCAGGCGCCCTCGGGCGAGTTGAACGAGAACAGCCGCGGCGTGGGCTCGGGGAACACGCGGCCGCAGCCGTTGCAGCGCAGGTCGCTGGCGTACTCGAGGCGGAACGTGAGCTCGCGGTCGCGCACCACCGCCAGGCCGCCCGCCTGGTGGAAGCACAGCTCGACCGCCTCGGCGAAGCGTGAGCGCGCGCGCCCGTCGATCTTCAGGCGGTCGACCACCACGTCCAGCACGGCGCCGGCCCCCGGCAGCGGCCGCTGGGCGATGGTCTCGTCGTCCAGCCGCACCAGCTCGTCGCCCAGCACCACGCGCTGGAAGCCCTGGGCCAGCATCGGCTCCCACCAGCCAGGCAGGGCGCCCTTCTCGGGCAGCGCCTGCGGGTAGCAGACCAGCAGCGCGGCGCCGTCGCGGTCCTTGCGCAGCTCTTTCCAGATGGAGTCGGCGCTGTCGCGGGTGACGGGCACCTCGCAGTCGGGGCAGACGACCTTGCCGGCGCGGGCCCACAGCACGCGCAGGTAGTCGTTGATCTCGGTGACGGTGCCCACGGTCGATCGGCCGCTGGTGACGGCGTTGCGCTGCTCGATGGCGATGGCCGGGCTCACGCCGTCGATCCAGTCGACGTCGGGCTTGGGCAGGCGGTCCAGGAACTGCCGAGCGTAGGTGCTCAGCGACTCGACGTAGCAGCGCTGGCCCTCGGCGTACAGGGTGTCGAAGACGAGGGACGACTTGCCCGACCCCGAAAGGCCGGACACCGCCGTCAGCACCCCCCGCGGGAAGTCGACGTCGATGTTCTGCAGGTTGTGCTGGCGGGCGCCCTTGACGCGGATGCAGTCGTTCACGGTCTCCTGCCCCAAGGAAGTGCGTGTCGCGGCAGTCGCCCATGATAACGCGGGTTTCCGGCCCGGCCAATCCGAATTACCTTGGACCGGTCCCGGAGCCCTCCCCGCCCCCTGGAAAGGACCCCCAATGGCCCGCTCCTTCGAAGATCTGCTGGCGACCATCCACACCCTGCGGGCCCCCGGCGGCTGCCCCTGGGACCGCAAGCAGACCCTGGTGGACGCCGCCCGCTACCTGCTGGACGAGGCGGGCGAGCTGGTGGACTCGGCCCTCGAGGGCGACCAGGCCGGCGTGCGCGAGGAGCTGGCCGACCTGCTGTTCATGACCTCGTTCTGCTGCGAGATCCTGTCCGAGAGCATGCCGGTCTCCATGCACGACATCGCCGCCGAGGGCAACGCCAAGCTCATCCGCCGCCACCCCCACGTGTTCGGCGAGGCCACGGCCCGCGACATGGGCGAAAGCCAGGAGCGCTGGAACGAGATCAAGGCCCAGGAGAAGCGCGCCAAGGGCCTGGACCCCGAGGCCGAGTCGGCCCTGAAGGTCATGCCCGCCTCGACCGCACCCCTGCACGCGGCCTACCGCCTGCAGGCCGACGCCGCCGACCAGGGCTTCGACTGGCCCACCATCGCCGGCGTCTGGGACAAGCTGCACGAGGAGATCGACGAGGTGCGCGAGGCCGCCGCCGCCGGCGAC
>DAOPJF010000316.1:0-3865 GCA_035399525.1 Candidatus Krumholzibacteriia bacterium
CCATTCGCTGGTCAGGCAAGGGCATCCACGACGGCGACGTCCGCCACGTCGGCGACGCCCACTCCTACGTCGCGGTCTATTCCCGCGGCGGCACGGACCAGCCGGGCGACACCTACGCGACCATCGGCGGCCTCAACCACCTCGGCGTGGTGGTCGGCGACCTCGACGCGGTCGAGGCGAAGATCCGCGCGGCAGGCTTCGTGACGCGGAACCACGCCGACTACGAGCCGGGCCGGCGGTTCTACTTCGACGATCCGGACGGGATCGAGATCGAAGTCGTGTCCTACGCCTGACGTCGGGGAAGCGGTCCATCCGCGCCGTCGTTGATCGCCGTCCTCCTACAGCTGCCCCGGCCGCACCGGCGCCGGCGCGTCGACCCCGTCGCGGATCTGCTCGAGCATCCGCGTGCCGTTCTCGTTCTGCGGGTTCAACTCCAGCGACCGCGCATAGTTGGCCTGCGCGCCCTCGCGGTCGCCGATCTGCAGCAGGCCCTCGGCCAGGCTGTCGTAGGTGTTCCACGACCCGGGATAGAGCTCGACGTTCAGGCGGAACACGTCGACGGCCTGGGCGGCCCGCCCGTTCTGCAGCATCCAGTAGGCGATCCCGTTGAGCGACCGCTCGTCGTGGTAGTAGTCCGGCGACTGCGCGCGGACCTGGGCGATGACGGCGGCGAAGCGGGCCTCGTCCTCCATCACGGCCATCAGCGCGTCGGATGCGTTGCTCTGCCCCGTGACGACGGACCACATCTCGCGGATGGTGCCCGCATTGAACCGCGGGTCGCAGCCGCGGCTGTCGACCAGGTCGGGGAAGCGCGTGGCGAGGGCGTAATCGGCCTGCACGGTGGCCAGGGGCGTGCCGGCCTCGGCGGCGCGCTGCACCCCGTCCCACAGCGTGGCGATGTACTGGACGCGGCGTTCGAACCCGGGCCAGGTCAGCTCGCCGTTCCAGTGCCCGGTGACCAGGGTGCCCACGTCGGCCTGGCGGGCCAGCAGCAGGTTCCAGTTCCTCAGCAGCATCGGGAAGTCGTGGGCGATGCCCGAGCGCGCGGTGAACGAGGCCAGGCAGCCCGGGGTCTCGGTCAGCCACACGTCGGCCATGGTGTCGCCGGTCATCAGCAGCCGGTGCTTCGGCACCAGGACGGCGATGTCGCTGGCCGAGTGCATGCCGCCGATGTAGAAGAGCTCGAACTTCGTGTCGCCGAAGTCGAGGTCGAGGCGGTCGGTGAACGTGCGCGTCGGCGGCGTGGAGTGCATGGTGGCCTGCGCGGCGGCCAGGTGCAGGCGGGCGACGGCCAGTTCCTCGCGCAGGCGGGGACCATCGGGCGCATCGGCAGCCAGGGCGGCGACCTGCGGCTCGAGCTCGGCGACGCGCCGCGTGCCCCACTCGATCGAGTGAGGCCGCTCGGCAACCTGGCGCGCCATCGCCTCGGCCACCAGGGCGTGGCCGACGATCTCGCAGTCGGCGTAGACCTCGTTGCCGCCGGTGTGGTCGCCATGGTCGTGGGTGTTGATGAGCATGACGAAGTCATCGCGGCCGAGCTCGCGGGCGATGATGCGCCGCAGCTCGCGGTCGACGGCCGGATCGCCCGTCGTGTCGATGACCACGATGCCCTTGGCGGTGGGGATCGCCACGACTCCGGTGGACGAGACGTGGTCGCCGATCCAGACGCGGATGGCGCCCGAGTCGAAGCGGTGGATGTGCAGCGGCAGCCCCGCGACGGTCTCGGCGGCGGCGGCGGCGGCGGCGGCGAAGGCGAGCAGGCAAAGCACGGTGAGCACGGCCATGGATCTGCGCATGACGACTCCTCCTGTGGCTGCGGCCGGCAACCCGCGCGGGTGATCGATGGGGTACGGGGCGGCCGCTGGAAATGATCATACGATTTCATGATGGTCCGGGTTGCGACCTGCAGGGCGCCCGGCCCCTGATCCGGTCATTGGCCTATAAAACATTATTCTGCAATATGATGCTGTCTTTCCGACTTGGCCCGTTCCGGCCTGGGCGATCGCGCTTGTGCCCCCCGGACCGTCGTGTACACTCGGGCCGGGATTGGCAATTCGCCTGGAATCTTCAACGCTCATGACCGCGACCTGAAGGGGGACCTGGGACCATGTCCACACGTGTCATTTCCATCCGAGGCCTGGCGCTGACGGCGCTGGTGCTGGCGGGGCTCGTCGTCATGACGACCTCGTGCGTGAAGGTGGAGACGCCGCAGGCGGGAGCGGGTGCTGCGCCCGCGGCGCCGGCGGGCTTCGCCGGGAAGATCGATCTCGATATCCGCAACTCGCAGCAGGACTGGACGCCGTTCACGCCGAAGGCCGCTCCCGAGGGGGCGCCCAACATCCTGATCGTGCTGTACGACGACACCGGCCTGGCCGCGTGGTCGCCCTACGGCGGCCGCATCAACATGCCAACCCTGGACCGGCTCGCCGCCAGCGGCCTGACCTACACCCAGTGGCACACGACGGCCCTGTGCTCGCCCACCCGGTCGACGTTCCTGACCGGCCGCAACCACCACCTCAACGGCATGGCCGCCATCACCGAGGCCGCGACCGGGTTCCCCGGCTCGTGCGGCCGCCTGCCCGCCCAGTGCGCCACCATCGCCGAGGTCCTGCGCGACAACGGCTGGAGCACCTTCTGGCTGGGCAAGAACCACAACGTGCCCGAGCAGGATGTCGCCTCGGGCGCGAGCCGCGCCGAGTGGCCGCTGCAGCAGGGCTTCGACCGCTTCTACGGCTTCCTGGGCGGCGAGACGAACCAGTGGTACCCCGACCTGGTCGAGGACAATGCGTTCATCGACAAGGAATTCCCTGAGGGCTACCACCTGTCGGCCGACCTGGCGGACAAGGCCATCGAGATGCTGCGGTCGCAGAAGTCGACCAACCCGTCCAAGCCGTGGTTCATGTGGTTTTGTCCCGGCGCCAACCACGCTCCGCACCACAGCCCGCGCGAGTACGTCGAGAAGTACCGCGGCAAGTTCGACGACGGCTACGAGGCCTACCGCGAGTGGGTGCTCGCGCGCATGATCGAGCGCGGCATCCTGCCCGCGGGCACGAAGCTGACCCCCATCAACCCGCTGCCCGAGGACGTCGCCAACCCGGCGGACGCCGTGCGCCCCTGGGACACGCTCAACGCCGACGAGAAGAAGCTGTTCTCGCGCATGGCCGAGGTGTACGCGGGCTTCTCGGAGTACACCGACGCGCAGGTCGGCCGCGTCATCGACTACCTCGAGTCCACCGGCCAGCTGGAGAACACCCTCGTCATCTACGCCGCCGACAACGGTGCGTCGGGCGAGGGCAGCCCCAACGGCTCGGTCAACGAGAACAAGTTCTTCAACGGCTATCCCGACGAGCTGGCCGAGAACCTGAAGTACTTCGACGTGCTCGGCGGCCCGGACACCTACAGCCACTTCCCCACCGGCTGGGCCGTGGCCTTCTCGACGCCGTTCCAGATGTTCAAGCGCTACGCGCAGTTCGCCGGTGGCACCTGCGATCCGCTGGTCATCTCGTGGCCCAGGGGCATCAAGGACAAGGGCGGCATCCGGCACCAGTACCACCACTCGGTCGACATCGTGCCGACCATCCTGGACGTCTGCGGCCTGGAGATGCCGAAGGTCTACAACGGCGTCGAGCAGTACCCGCTGTCGGGCGTGTCGATGCGCTACTCGTTCGATGCGGCGCCCGACGCGCCCACGCAGAAGCATCGCCAGTACTTCGCCATGCTCGGCACGCGGGGCATCTGGGAGGACGGCTGGAAGGCCGCCACGCTGCACGCGCCGCTGACGGGCAAGGGCCACTTCGACCAGGACCAGTGGGAGCTGTACCACGTGGACGCGGACCGGTCCGAGTCGACCGACCTGTCGGCGCAG
>DAOPJF010000317.1:0-3856 GCA_035399525.1 Candidatus Krumholzibacteriia bacterium
TTCCACCCGCGTGCCCCACTTGACATGGTCGCCGGACCCCGCGGGGTCCGGCGACCTTCCTTTCCGTCCCGGCTCGGGCTATGATCCCGCCTTCACCCACAGGTATCGAAAGAGGTTCCCCGCCCGATGCCGTCCCGTCCCGACCGCATCCGCATCGCTGCCGCCGGCCTGCTGGTGGCCGTGGCCGGCGCCTGGGCGCCGCTGCTGCAGGTGGCGCTGGTCAACCGCGCCGACCTGGTGCTGCCGCTGCGCGTCCACGCGGGCGTGTTCGCGGTGCTGGGCCTGGTGCTGCTGGCCACAGCGGTGGCCGTGCCGCTGGCGATCGGCGAGCGGCGCCGGCCGACGGCCCTGGCCGCCGTGCTGGCGGTGGGGTTCCTGCTCTGGTTCGAGACCACGCTGGCGGCCGGGCGCTACGGCCCGCTGACGGGGCAGGCTCCTGATTGGACCAACGACCGCGGCCTGCTCGCGGCCGAGGCCGCCGCCTTCCTGCTGGCGGTGGCGGCCGTGGTCCTGCCGCGGCTGCGCGCGCAGGTCGTGCGGTGGGCGACGCCCATCGCCCTGGTGCTGATCGTGTCGTCGCTGGCCAACCTGCTGCCGGCGCTGGGGCGGCACGCGGCCGCCGACGCGCGGCCGGCCGCCTACGTGTTCACCGACGAGGGGCTGTTCGATCTCTCGCCCCGGCGCAACGTCGTGATCGTGGTGCTGGACTCGTTCCAGTCGGACGTGTTCGCGCGCATCATCGCCGACGACCCGCAGCGCGCCGCGGCGCTGGACGGGTTCACGTACTTCCCCGATGCGACGTCGTCGTTCCCGCGCACCAACGGCTCGATGCCCGCGCTGCTGACCGGCCGCGCCTACGACAACAGCGTGCCCTACCCCCAGTACCTGCGCCAGGCGTACCTGGGCGGCGGCGTGCTGCGGGCGCTGAAGCGGCAGGGCTTCGACGTGCGCCTGCACTCGTTCACCGCGACGCCGTACCTGGCCGACCCCGCGGTGGCCGACAACCTGGCCCGCAAGGGCGACCGCACCGCGACCGCGGGGGCGCGGCGACGCGAGCAGGCGCTGCTGCTGGACATGCTCATGTTCCGCATCGCACCCACGCCGCTGCGACCGTGGGTGTACAACAACAACCGGTTCCGGCTGAGCGCGCGCGTGGGCACGGGCGTGGTGGCCGACGATCCGTATCCTCTCGATGACCAGGCGCGCCAACTGTCGGCGGGCAACGGGTTCGCCGACCTCGCGTTCGCCGACCGCGTGCGCGCCCACCTGAACACCGGCAGCGCGGCGCCCACCCTGCGCCTGTACCACCTGGGCAGCCCCCACGCGCCGTTCCACCTGGATGCCGACCTCGCCTACCGGGACGAGCGGCCCTACACGCCGGCGTCGTACCGGGCGCAGGCCGCGGGGGCGCTGCGCATCCTCGAGGTGCTGCTGCAGCGCATGCGCGAGCTTCATGTGTACGACGACAGCCTGTTGCTGGTGCTGGCCGACCACGGCGACGGCGACATGTCCGAGTTGGGCATCGACACCGCGGCGCTGGCGGCGCTGGGCTGGACGGGCGACCTGCCCACCGCCACCACCGGCGTCGACCAGGCCGTGGTGCAGGGCGGCCTGCCGCTGGTGCTGGTGAAGGCGCCGGGCGCGCACGGTCCGCTGATGCTGTGGCGCACGCCCGTGGCGCTGGCCGACGTGACGGCCACGGTGCTGCAGGCGCTCGACCTGCCGGCCGACGCCACGGCCGGAGGCCGCTCGATGCTGGCCGCCCCCGCCGATGCGCCGCGCCAGCGGCTGCACCGCCACTACGCGTTCTCGGGGCGCGGCGACCCCGACTACCTGCTGCCCATGACCGAGTACGCCATCGACGGTTTCGCGTGGGACCCGGGCGCGTGGTCGCCCACGGGGCGCGACCTCAACGGCGCGGCGCTGCAGGGCAAGGCCGGCACGATGGTGATCCTGGGCGAAGGCGGCAACCTCGCCGAGACCGACGCGCACGGCTGGTCGGCGCCGACCGCGTATGGCCGGCACATCGATGGCGCGTCGGCGTCGCTCACGCTGACGCCGCAGCCGGGCGCGGTGTCGGTCGCCTTGCGCGCGACGTTCCGCCACGATCCGCCGCAGCCGCCGTCGCTGCTGACGGTGTCCATCGACGGCGAGCCCGTGGCCGCCTGGCCGGTGGGCGGCCTCGCGCCCGAGGACGCCGTGCTGTTCGTGCCCGACCGCTTCCTGGCGTCGGGTCGGCCGCTGGTGTTCAGCTTCGCCAAGGCGCCGGGCGCCGATCCCGGCCCACAGCTGGTCGAGGCGCACCTGGACACCGAACGGCGCCGCCCGCCGCTGGCGATGAACCACCGCGCCGCGACCACGGCCGGCGGCGACGGCGCGCCCCTGCTGATGGGCGGCTGGTCGACGAGCGAGGGCTGGGGCACGTGGAGCGAGGGCGGGCTGGCGACGCTGTCGTTCACGCTGCAGCCGGCGCCCGCGGGCGCGGTGCGCATCGCCTGCGAGATCACCCCCGCCAGGTTCGGCGACGCGCCGCCGGTCGAGGTCGAGGCGCAGGTGAACGGCAAGGCGGTGGGCGCGGCAAGCCTGGGCCACGGCGACAAGGACCTGGTCCTGGACGTGCCCGCCGGCGTCATCGGCCCGGACGGCCACGCGGACGTGACGCTGGTCATCGCCAACCCGCGCGCCCCCCGCGACCACGGCCTGGGCGGCGATGCGCGCCGGTTGGGCGTGGGGCTGCGCAGCCTGGCGGTCGAGGCGCGCTAGGCGTCCGCGCCGCGGAACGTGGTCACGAACACGCCGGCCGACTCGACCCGCGTGAACGCGTCGCTGCCCTGGGCGCGCGCCTTGTCGATGAGCGGCGCCGGCTCGAACCCCGTCACCAGCTCGAACGCCTCGTCGTTCGCCAGCTTCTGCAGCGTGCCCAGCACGCGGCCCACCGGATGCTGCCCCGCCTCGATGTCCGCGCGCGCATCGTAGCGCTCGACCACGCGCACGGCCGCCAGCCAGGCGGGCGCGCCGCCATCACCGTCGTCGCCCGCCATGGCCAGCGCCGGCAGCCCGGCCGCCGCGCGCAGCTGCGCCACCAGCGTAGCCACCGCAAGGCCGCCCACCCGCGCCGCCTGGTGCAGGGTGGTGACCTTGGCCACGGTGCGGCGCAGCAGCGGGTTCTTCAGGTTGGCGAACGGCGGCGCCGCGGCGATGAGCACGTCCTCGAGGGCGGGCCAGTGCTCGAGCAGGTCGCCGATCTTCAGGTCGGGCGTGATGTCGGGACGATCACTCATGGCCGGCGCCTCCGGAGACGTAGTTCAGCAGCCGCTGTTCGCCGCCGAGGGCGCGCTTGGCGGTCAGGTCCTGGCTGACCTCGAGGCAGCCCAGGTAGGCGCCCGCGTCGTCCTTCAGGGCGAAGTACTCGATGCAGATGAACCGGCCGCCCATGGTGATCCAGAATTGCGCGTGCTGCTGCCGGCCGCTGCGGAAGTCGTCGAGGATCTGCTCGACCATGCTGACGCTCTTGGGCGGATGGCAGTACTGCACCTTGCGCCCGATGATGGCCTTGGTGCGGGCGAAGATGCGCTCGCGCCCGTGGCTGAAGTAGCGCACGGTGTCGTCGGCGTCGACGAAGGTGACGTCGAAGGGGATGCTGTTGAGGATGGCCTCGAGCTGCCCCGCGGTGAACGACCCGGTGGGCAGCTTGATGCGGTCGCCCTCGGCGGCCGACGCCTTGGCGCGCGACTCCATGCCCGCGGGCGTCCACGTGGCCTCGGGCACCACCAGGCACCAGCCGATCTCGTCGCTGCCCTCGGCGATGGCGAACCACTCGGCCTCGTCCAGGTTCTCCAGGCACATGGGCAGCAGG
>DAOPJF010000318.1:0-3843 GCA_035399525.1 Candidatus Krumholzibacteriia bacterium
CCTTGCCGAAGAAGTCCTGGCTGTAGTCGATGGCGCCGTCGGGGGTGCGCGGCAGGTTCACCAGGTCGAGGGTCGACACGCGGAACATCTCGCCGGCGCCCTCGCAGTCGCTGGCGGTGATGATCGGCGTGTGGATCCAGTAGAAGCCCTGGTCGTGGAAGAACCGGTGCGTGGCCTGGGCCAGGCAGTTCCGGATGCGCGTGGCCGCGCCGATGGTGTTGGTGCGCGGCCTGAGGTGCGCCACCTCGCGCAGGTACTCCATGGTGTGGCGCTTGGGCTGCATGGGGTAGGTCTCGGGATCCTCGACCCAGCCCACGACCTCGATGGCCTTCGCCTGGATCTCGACCGACTGGCCCTTGCCCATGCTCTCGACCAGCGTGCCGGTGCAGATGACCGAGCAGCCGGCCGTCAGGTGCGCGATCTCGCCGTCGTAGTTGGGCAGGCTGCCCGGGGCCACGACCTGGATGGGGTCGAAGCAGGTGCCGTCGTGCACCTGCACGAAGCTGAGCCCGGCCTTCGAGTCGCGCCGGGTGCGCACCCAGCCCTTGACGGTGACCTCGGCGCCGACGGGCTGCCGGCCCGCGAGCAGGTGGGAAATCAGGTGGTGGGCCATGTCGGGTCCTTCGGGGTGACGGTTGCGCTCGGCTCGGGAGCCGCCAAGATAGCACGGCAGGCGGGGGGCCTCAACCGCGGCCCCCCGCCCCGGGCTCAGACCACCTGCCGGGCCCAGCGGCCGCGGCGGAACACCAGGATCGCGACCACCGCCATCAGCACCTCGGCCGCGGTGATCGTCGCGTACACGCCCGGCGCCCCGGCCCCCGAGCGGGTGGCCACGAACCAGGCCAGGGGCAGCTGGAAGCCCCAGTAGCAGACGGCGTTGATGACCGTCGGGGTCGCCGTGTCGCCGGCGCCGTTGAAGGCCTGCACCATGACCATGCCGAAGGCGTAGAAGCCGTAGCCGTAGGCCACCACCCTCAGGCACGCCGCCCCCAGGGCCAGCACGTCGGCCTCGGACGTGAACAGCCCCACCAGCAGCCGCGGCCAGCCGATGAACACCACCGCCACCAGCGCCAGGATGCCCGCGTTGTACCACCCGGTGCGCCAGACCGAGGCCGCAGCGCGGTCGGGCCGCCCCGCCCCCAGGTTCTGGCCCACCAGGGTCGCCGCGGCGTTGGCCACGCCCCAGCTGGGCATGAGCACGAACAGGATGATGCGGATGGCGATGGTGTACCCGGCCACCGCCGCCGCGCCGAACGTGCTGACCAGCCGCACCAGCACCACCCAGCTGGAGGTCGCGATCAGGTACTGGCCGATGCCGCCCAGCGACACCCGCAGCAGGCGCGCCATCACCGGCGGATCGAGGCGCAGGTGCTCGCGGCCGATGCGCAGCGTGCCCGCACCGCGGGACAGCAGCAGCACCTGGTAGCCGACGCCCACGGCCCGGCCGATGGTGGTGGCGACTGCCGCGCCGGTCAGCCCCAGCTCGGGGAACGGCCCGAGGCCGAAGATCAGGCACGGGTCGAGCACGATGTTCAGGCCGTTGGCCAGCCACAGCACGCGCATGGCCAGCGCCGCATCGCCGGCGCCGCGCAGCACGGCGTTGAGCATGAAGATGGCCATGATGGTGGCGTTGCCCGCCAGCATCCAGCGGGTGTAGCCCTGGCCCGCGGCCACCAGCGCGGGTGATCCGCCCATGAGCTCGAGCAGCCGCGGTGCGAACCAGGCGCCGGGCACCGCGATGGCCGCCGAGACCACCAGGCCCAGGCCGACCGCCTGCACCGCGGCGCGCGCGGCGGCGTCGCGGTCCTTCTCGCCGATGCGCCGCGCGACCATGGCCGTGCCGGCCATGCTCAGGCCGACCGCCACGGCGTACACGATGGTGATCACCGCCTCGGTCAGGCCGACGGTGGCCACCGCGTCCACGCCCAGGCGCGACACGTAGGCCATGTCGGCGACGGCGAAGACCGATTCCATGAGCATCTCGAGCACCATCGGCACCGCCAAGAGGGCGACGGCGCGGCCGATGGGCTCGGTGGTGAAGTCGCGCTCGCCACCGGCGAGCGCCTCCTTGAGCAGGGCGAGGGGACCGCCGCGTCGGGCGGGCTGGGACGAACCGGGCATGGACGATCTCCTGACGACGGGGCCGGACCGCCGGATTCCCGGCGGCGCATCGGTCGGGCCCGCGCGGGGCAGGCCGGCTTGCATCGGCGATTGGGACGATTGGGATCCGGCGGGGCCGGGTGCCTAGGCAGTGGCGGGATTCTGGAACATCGTCAGGACCTCCGGTGGCGTGTGCCGGCAGGATACGGCAATCCCGGGCGACCGTTGCATAAAGATCTCCTGCCTACCCGAGTGGCAACCTCGGCGCCCCCTTCTGCGTCTTCATGGGGCCGGCCCCGGACCGGCGTCACCAGGGAGAGGGCATGGCCGTCGGCGTCCGACACGAGATCATCCTGGCCGCGGTCGAGGCCATCCCGCACGGGCGCGTGGCCACCTACGGCCAGGTGGCCGAGGCGGCGGGCCTGCCCGGGCGCGCGCGGCTGGTGGGCCGGGTGCTGCGCGAGCTGCCCGACCGCCACCCGGCGCCCTGGTACCGCGTGGTCGGTGCGGGCGGCCGCCTGAGCCTGGGCGGCGACGGCCGCGACCTGCAGCGCCTCCTACTCGAGGACGAGGGCGTCGTGTTCCTGGCGAGCGGGCGCATCGACCTGGAGACCTTCGGCTGGCGAGGATGAACCGCGGGCTTGCGGTGCTCCGCGGCTCATCCGTCCCGGAAGGAGGCCCCGCCTGGCGGGGCCTTCTTCGTACCCGGCGTGCGCATCACCGCACCAGCCCGAGGCCCGGCCGCCGCAGCACGAGCCAGCCGCGGCGCGGCCACAGCTGCGGGCGCATGACCGTCCAGCCGCGCCGGGCCAGGTCGGCCGCCGCGGCCGTGAACCAGGCGCGCGGCCCCCACACGGCGGTGCCGCGGGTGTCGCGGCAGGCGGCCTTCCAGTCCTCCACCAGCGCGAACACGCGGTCGCCGTGCACGACGCGGTGGATGAAGCTCTTGGGCAGGCGCGTCTGGAACGCATCGGGGTCGAAGCCGCCGTTGAAGTTGGTGCCGAAGACGAAAGCCTCGAGCTCGCCGTCGCCGCTGTCCGGCGGCCGGCGCAGCAGGCTCGCGGTCCACACGCGGCCCCAGGGATCGCTGGTGCCGTCGACCACCAGACCGCCGGGCAGGGTCCGGGCCAGCAGGTGCGCCAGGGCCGGCGCGGCCTCGCTCTCGTCGTACTGGCGCAGCACGTTGAAGGCGCGCACCAGGCGCGCCGCGGGCACGGGCAGGTCGAAGCCGCCGAGGCGGAAGTCGGTCAGCGCGTCGGCGAAGGGCTGCGCGCGGGCCACGCGCCCGGGATCGATCTCGACGCCGACGACCGGCAGGCCGGGGCTGACGCGCCGGAGGCACTCGGCCATCTGCAGGGTCGTGACCGGCTCGGCGCCGTAGCCCAGGTCGACCACCGGCGCATCGGCGAAGGCGCCGTCGCGGCGGCGCAGCAGGCCGGGGTCGTACTGGGCCAGGAACGCATCGAAGCGGCGCAGCCGGTTCGGGGCCGTCTTGCCGCGGGTGATGCGGCCGGCGGCCGGTTCCTTGCGGTCGGGTCTGGGAGGCATCGCTTCCTCGGGGCCTGGGGCGCGTGACGCCGCCAGTCTAGGTGCGCTCAGCGCGCGGCACAAGCCGCCGCGCGGATGGCCTCGAGGTTGTGGCGCGCGTCGGCGTCGGCGGGGTCGCGGTCGAGCACGCCCTCGAGCAGGGTGACGGCCTCGGCGGCGCCGGCGGCGGGGTCGGCCTGCCACAGGACGACTGCG
>DAOPJF010000319.1:0-3831 GCA_035399525.1 Candidatus Krumholzibacteriia bacterium
GCTTGCGGATGCCCCTGTGCCGCACCCAGCCGGTCCACGGGCCCACCAGGCCGCCGTCGTACCAGGCGCGCGCCGGATCGGACGCGTAGCACACCCGCGGCGTGGCGGCCCAGGCCTCGGGCCGCTCGACCAGTGCGCCCACCAGGCGGCTGAGGCTGCCCTGGGGCACGACCGTGTCGTTGTTCAGCAGCAGCACCGGGCCGGTCCAACCGTCGGCGGCCAGGTGGCGCAGCCCCGCGTTGTTGCCGCCGGCCCAGCGCAGGTTGGCGCCGGTCTCGAGCAGCTCGACGTCGGGATGATGCGCCTGGGCCCAGGCCACCGAGCCGTCGGCCGAGGCGTTGTCCACCAGCAGCAGGCGCAGTCCCGGGTAGCGCGCGTCCTTCAGCGAGTCGAGGCAGTCCGGCAGCACGTCGCGGCCGTTCCAGTTGACGATGACGACGGCCAGCGGGGGCAGCGGCGGTCGCGTGTCGGTGCGCGGAGCCTCAGACACGCCGGGCAACCCGGAACGCGGACTCGGGCCGGCGTCCGGCCACCACCAGCTCGGCGATCAGGCCCAGGCTGATCATCTGGAAGGCCACGATGATGAACACCAGGCCCAGCAGCAGCGCCGGGCGCAGCCGCAGGCCGTGGCCCAGCAGCCACAGGCCCAGGAAGTAGGCGCAGATCAGGCCGCCCGCCCCCAGGAACCCCAGGCCGATGCGCCCGAACATGTGCAGCGGCGAGGTGCGCCGCGCGTGCAGGAAGTACACCGTCAAGAGGTCCAGGAAGCCGTTGACGAAGCGGGCCATGCCGTACTTGGTGGTGCCGTACTTGCGGGCGAAGTGGCGCACGGGCTTCTCGGTGACGCGGAAGCCGTCCAGGTGCGCGAGCGCGGGCACGTAGCGGTGCATGTCGCCGTACAGCTTCACGCGGCGCGTGACCTCGCGGCGGTAGCCCTTCAGCCCGCAGTTGAAGTCGTGCAGCCTCAGGCCGCACATGCGGCCGGTGAACCAGTTGAAGACCTTGCTCGTGTTGTTCTTGATGAAGCTGTCCTTGCGGTCCTGCTTCCAGCCCGAGACCAGGTCCCAGCCCTCCTCGAGCTTCGCGATCAGGTCGGGGATCTCGGCAGGATCGTCCTGCAGGTCGGCGTCCATGGTGATGACCACGGTGGCGTCGGCGGCCTCGAAGCCCGCGGCCAGCGCGGCAGCCTTGCCGAAGTTGCGGCCGAAGCACAGGCCGTGCACCTGGGGCCGCTCGCGCGCCAGGCGCTCGACCACGGCGAAGGTGCCGTCGGTCGAGCCGTCGTCGATGATCCAGGCCTCCCAGGTCAAGCCCATGGCGTCGACGGCGCCGGCGATGCGCTCGACCAGCTCGGGCAGCGACTCGGCCTCGTTGAACGCCGGCACCACCACCGCCACGTCGCAGCGCACGTTGTCTTCCCGCGCGAGGGTCACTTCCGCGACCTCCTGGCCACCGCCCAGGCGGCCTCGCGGGCCAGGCCCTCGCTGAACGACACGGTCGGCCGGTAGCCGATGGTCGCCTCGACGTGGGTGCGGTCGGCGAAGGTGTCGCGCACGTCGCCCTTGGCGGTCTCGGCGTAGCGGATCTCCGCCTCCAGGCCGGGCACCAGGTCCACCAGGATGCCCTGCAGCTCGGCCAGCGCGTCCTTGAACACCACGCGGCTGCCGCCGCCGGTGTTGAAGACCTCCCACGCCCGGTCGCAGGACACCGCCAGCAGGTTCGAGCGCACGGCGTCGCGCACGTAGGTGAAGTCGCGCGTCTGGTCGCCGTCGCCGTAGACCTCGAACACGCGGCCGTCCAGCGCCGCCTCGATGTACTTGCGGAAGGCCATGTCGGGCCGCTGCCGCGGGCCGAAGACCGTGAAGTAGCGCAGGCTGCTGGTGGGCACGGCGAAGTTCATGGCGTAGAGCACGCACAGGTGCTCGGCCGCCATCTTGGTCACGCCGTAGGGCGAGCGCGGCTGCGGCAGCGCCTGCTCGGTGACGGGCATGACCTCCTGGTCGCCGTACACCGAGCTGCTGCTGGAGTACACGAGGCGCGCCAGGCCCGGGGCCACGCGCGGGTCCTTGCAGGCCTCGAGCAGGCGCTGCGTGGCCATGATGTTCCAGTTCACGTAGTCGGCGAACGACGCGCCCCAGCTGGCGCGCACGCCGGCCTGGGCCGCCAGGTGGAACACGGCGCGGGCGCCGGCCAGCAGGCCCGGCGCGTCGACGTCCTCGAGGTGCTTCTCGACGAAGGTGAAGTCGGGGTTGCCCGCGAACCCGGCCATGTTCTCGCGCTTGAGGGCGACGTCGTAGTAGTCGGTCATGGCGTCGACGCCGGTGACCCGGCAGCCGAGGGCCAGCAGCGCCTCGGTCAGGGTGCTGCCGATGAAGCCGGCGCAGCCGGTCACCACCACCGGCGCCCCGGGCTCGAGCACGGCGGTCACCCGCGACGGCAGCTCGCCGGCCAGGCCGGCCCAGTTCTCGGTCCCGCGGTCGTTACTGGCCATTGGGCGCTGTCCCCTTCAGTGCGTCGTCGATGCGCTGCTGCTCGCGGCGCAGAGCGTCCTGCTTCATGGTCTCCAGGGCCTGCTCCATCTCCGGATCGGGCTGGCCCGCGTGCTCCTGCCACTTGCGCGCCACGGCCTCGGCGCCGGCACGGTTGCCCATGGCCTGGTGCAGGCTGAACTCGGCCTGGTAGAAGAAGCGGCGGTCGGGCCGCGCGGCGATCTGCTCGTCCAGGAACGCGAACGCCAGGTCGGGCACGCCCCCGCGCACGATGCCGCGCAGCGTGGTGTAGATCGCCCGCTCCTCCATCTCCTCGGGCACGTTGCCCGCGAGCGAGGCCAGGAACGCCTTGGCGTCCTGGTCGCGGTAGTCCTGCACCAGCAGCAGCGGGTAGAAGTCCAGCGCCTGCTGGTTGAAGGGCTGCAGCTTCAGGCTGGCCTCGAAGGCCACCAGCGCGGTCTTGAGGTAGCGCTGGTAGGCCGCGGTGTCGGCCAGCGCCGCGTCGTTGGCCTTGAGGTAGGCCTCGTAACCGGCGCGGTTGAAGGCCGTCGGATAGTTGCCCAGCAGGTGCCGCGCGTTGGGGCCGCGGAAGATGTCGGTGCGCATCGCGCCGAGCATGCGCGACAGCTCGGCCATCTGCGCCACGTCCAGGGCCTGCCCGTCGACGCCCAGTTCGACCTGCCCGCCCTCGCCCAGGCGCCCGCTCATCTCGGCGTAGCGGCCCTGGCGGGCGGCGTTGTCGCCGGACATGAGCGAGCCCAGCTCGTACACGCCCAGCATGTTCTGCATGACCTTCGTGATGTCGGTCGAGGGCAGGTTGTCCGGGCCGACCTGGTCGGTCAGCCGGTAGGCCATGCCCTCCATGCGCAGGTTGGGGAAGTACAGCTCCATGTTCTCCTGCGGGATGGTCACCGCGAAGAACACCGGGCGCTGCAGGTTCTTCTGGTTGGTGGTGATGATGTCGTACAGGACGTAGTCCTTGATCATCACCAGCTTGCGCTCGCCGGTCTTGGGGTCCTCGAACAGGCGGTGCTTCAGCCCGTCGATCTCGGCGTCGCTGCGCGTCATGGCCAGGCCGGCGCCGTGCTTGAGCTGCTTGATGTACCAGTCGAGGTTCACCAGCGACAGGTTCACCACCGTCACGTCGGTGCGGAAGTGCTCGACGTACTGCAGGTACCAGATGGGGAAGGTGTCGTTGTCGCCGTTGGTGAAGATGATGGCGTCCTTGTCCAGGCCCGCCAGGATGTTCCAGGCGTACTCGTAGCCGATGCGGTTCTCGTGCCGGTCGTGCTCGAACCACTTGACGCCCAGCTGACCCGAGCGCACGGGCATGGCCGGCATC
>DAOPJF010000320.1:0-3827 GCA_035399525.1 Candidatus Krumholzibacteriia bacterium
CCAGGGCGCCGCCCACGCCGTGCACGCCCCACACGTCCAGGGCGTCGTCCCAGCCCAGCCGGTTCTTCATCTCGACGGCCAGGTAGCAGACGATGCCGGCGGTGATGCCGATGACCGCGGCGGCCCACAGCGGCACGTACGCCGCCGCGGGGGTGATGGTGGCCAGGCCGGCCACCGCGCCGGTCAGCAGGCCGACGAAGCGCGGCTTGTGGGCCCGGTTCCACTCGATGACCAGCCAGGTGATGGCGGCGAAGCTGGCCGCGATGTCGGTGTTCAGGAAGGCCAGCGCCGTGATGCCGTCGACCGCCAGCTCGCTGCCGGCGTTGAAGCCGTACCAGCCGAACCACAGGAGGCCCGTGCCCAGGGCCACCAGCGGGATGCTGTGCGGGCCCTGCTCGGCCACCTTGCGCTTGCCCACGTACAGCACCGAGGCCAGCGCGGCCATGCCGGCGATGTTGTGCACGACGATGCCGCCGGCGAAGTCCAGGGCGCCCCACTGCTGCAGGATGCCGCCGCCCCACATCATGTGGACGAAGGGGAAGTAGACCAGCAGCAGCCACAGCACCAGGAACACCAGGTAGGCCGGGAAGCGGACGCGGTTGCTGAAGGCGCCGGTGATCAGCGCGGGCGTGATGATGGCGAACATCATCTGGTACGAGATGAACACGATCAGCGGGATGCGGCTGGGCCCGAACACCGCGTTCGGATCGACGCCACGCAGGAACGCCATGTCCAGGTTGCCGATGATCGGCCCGCTGCCGCTGAAGCACAGCGAGTAGCCCACGGCGTACCACAGGATGGTCGTGATCCCCATCGAGACGAAGCTCTGGATCATGATCGACAGCACGTTGCGGCGGCCGACGAGGCCGCCGTAGAAGAAGGCCAGGCCCGGCGTCATCAGCATGACGAGGCTGGTGGCCAGGAGCATGAATCCGGTGTTGCCGGTGTCGATCACGGCAGGGACCTCCGGTTCGGGTGGCGACCGGGGCGCAGCGCGCGCCCGGGCATGACCGGTCCAAGGTGGCCCGGCCCGCGCAGGGCGGGCAATCAGGGGGATCCTGAAAGGAGGGGTGGAAATCCCTGAGGCCGGGCCCGCGCCGGACTTGTCTGGGCCCCGCGCGCAGGCTACGTTCGGCGCATGCACGACCCGGTACGCCACAGCCTCCAGGAGCGGGTGAAGGAACTCACCGCCCTGCACCGCACGGCCCGTCTGCTCCAGGACGCGGACCGCCCCTTCGCCGCGGTCGCCGACGAGGTCCTGGCGGTCATCCGGGGCGCCTGGCAGTACCCGGAAATCGCGACCGTGCTGATCCGGTTCGGCGACGAGACGTGGACCACGCCGGACCACGCGGCGTCGGCCTGGGTGCAGCGCGAGGCCTTCCGCCTGCGCGACGGGGCCGAGGGCGGGCTCGAGGTCGCCTACCACGACGAGCGCCCCGCCGCCGACGAGGGTCCCTTCCTGCACGAGGAGCGCGACCTCATCCGCTCGCTGGCCGAGATGCTGCGGGCGTCCTGGCAGCACCGGCGCGACGACGCGGCCATCCTCGCGGCCAACGAGCAGCTCGAGCGCCAGGTGGCCGCCCGCACGGGCGCGCTGCGGCGCCTGGCCAGCGAGCTGTGCCTGGCCGAGGCCCGCGAGCGGCGCGAGATCGCGAGCGACCTGCACGACCACCTGGGGCAGGGCCTGGCCTACGTCCGCGGCCGGCTGCGGCAGCTGCAGGGCGACGCCGTGTTCGGCGGGCACGACCCGGCCATCGACGAGCTGCTGCGCCTGATCGACCAGGCCATCCGCTACACCCGCAGCCTGACCTTCGAGCTGAGCCCGCCCGTGCTGTACGAGCTGGGCCTGGGCCCGGCCCTCGAGTGGCTGGGCGAGCAGGTCCAGGCCAAGCACGGCCTGCCGGTGGCGGTGCGCGACCGCTGCCGCCGCGACCTGCCCGACGACCTGCGCGTCCTCTACTTCAAGTCGGCCCGCGAGCTGCTGGCCAACGTGGTCAAGCACGCCGCGGCGTCGCGCGCCCGGGTCGAGCTGGACTGCAGCGGCGACCTGCTCGAACTCGTGGTCAGCGACGACGGCAAGGGCCTGGATCCCGAGGCCGCCCTGGCCGCGCGCCAGGACCACCGCTTCGGCCTGTTCAGCCTCGAGGAGCGCGTGCGCCAGCTCGGCGGGCGCCTCGATCTGGCCCGCCGCCCCGAGGGCGGCACGCGCGTCTGCCTGCAGGCGCCGCTGCCCGGAAAGGAGCGCCCGTGACCACGCGCATCGTGCTGGCGGACGACCACCGGATGTTCCGCGACGGCCTGCGGGCCCTGCTCGGCGCGCACGACGGGCTCGAGGTGGTGGGCGAGGCCCAGGACGGCCTCGAAGCGATCGACCTGGTGGGCCGCCTGCTGCCGGACGTGCTCATCCTCGACCTGGCCATGCCCGGCCTGCACGGCATCGAGGTCGCGCGTCGGCTGGCGCAGGACCATCCGCGGACGCGCATCGTCGTGCTCTCGATGCACAGCGACCGCCGCTACGTGGTCGAGGCCCTGCGCGCCGGCGCGGCGGCCTACGTGCTCAAGGAATCGGGCTTCAGCGAGCTCTCGGGCGTGATTGCCGAGGTGCAGGCCGGGCGCCTGTACCTCAGCCCCGCGGTCAGCGCGCAGGTCATCAAGGACTACATCCGCCTGGCCGAGGCCGACGAGGGCAGCGCCTTCGCCGTGCTCAGCGCGCGCGAGCGCGAGGTCCTGCAGCTGCTGGCCGCGGGCCGGGCGACCAAGGAGATCGCCGGCGAGCTGCACCTGTCGGTCAAGACCGTCGAGACCCACCGCAAGACGGTCATGGACAAGCTCGGCATCCACTCCATCGCCGAGTTGACCAAGTACGCCATCCGCGAGGGGCTCACTCCGCTCGAGTGACCTGCGGGGACCGGATCGGGCAATCTCCATCTGCCGAAAGCACTTGCGGGCGCACGGGCGCCCGTGTTTTTGTCTTGTCGTGCGGCGTATGTTTGTGGTATCATTGGGTTTGCGTTGGATTTGTCATGTCAATTCGTGAACGGTGCGGCGGATCGCCCCAGGACCCGCGGCGCCGTCGCTACGCATGCGAGAGGTCCGCATCGATGCCGAAGTCCGTGCTGCTCGCCCTGCTCGGTCTCGCGCTGGGCGCCTGTCCGGCGTCCGCCGCCACGCCGGCCGAAGATTTCCCCGTGACGTCCGTGCTGGCGGTCGATGGCGTCGGGCGCCTGCCCGGGCTGCCGCCGGCGGCCGACGTGCTGGCGGTCGAGCTGCGACGCGAGGCATCCAGCGGCCGTCCCGTGCTGCGCATCTCGTTCCTGTCGCTGGCGACCGACGGTCCCGGTGCGATCGGCGCCGCGGCCAAGGCCGCGGGTCCGCGCCCGGTCGACCTGGTGGTCACCGAGCTGGACGGTGCCCGGCGCACGCTGGCGTCCACGACCCTGGTGCGCGACGGCGCGGCCTGGCGCCTGGACGCCATGGCGTCGGACAAGGCGGCCGCGGGGGCGGCGTGGATGCGGGACGATGATCCCGACGCGGTCTACCTCGCCCTGCCCGCCGACGCCCTGACCGCAGGCGCCGCGCGCTTCGCCGTCAGTGCGGACGCGGGCGGCATCGCCGACCGGCTGACGGTCGCGTACCCCGCCGACAAGGCCTACTTCGCCAACTGCGCGCTGGTGCTGCACGGCAACCAGGGCCTGGGTTACAGCGACGTCTTCCACGGCCGCAGCGACGACCTCGAGGGCAGCGGCGTCGACGAGGCCGTGCAGGTGCACCAGGCCACCGGCGTGCCGGGCAACTTCCACCTCAGCGGACCGCTGCAGTCGTCGGCC
>DAOPJF010000321.1:0-3822 GCA_035399525.1 Candidatus Krumholzibacteriia bacterium
CGCCCTACGCCGTGATGCAGCAGCGCACGACCCTGCTGCGCGCCGGCGACCGCGACGGCCTGAAGACCCTCGAGCAGCAGTGCCTGGCGCGCAACGCCGAGTACAAGGACTGGGAGTGCACCGAGGCGCTGATGGCCAGGACGCGCGGCGGCAAGGGCCTGTACCTGCACTGCCTGCCCGCCGACATCACGGGCGTGTCGTGCCGGCAGGGCGAGGTGGCGGCCGACGTGTTCGACCGCTTCCGCGATCCGCTGTACCGGCAGGCCGGCTACAAGCCGTACATCATCGCCGCCATGATCCTGGCCGGGCGCTTCGCCGACCCGGCGGGCCTGCTGCGCGGCCTGGTCGCCGACGACGCGCCGCGAGTGGCCGGATGACGCGGCCGACCGGCAGGACCGACGACCTCCATCCGCTGGGGCTGGTGCGCCTGTTGTCGCTGCTGCGCGACGAGCGGGCGCACCGCGCCACGCTGCTGGGCCTGCACCAGGACCTGTGCCTGTTCGCGCTGGACGGGCGGCTGGCCCTGGAGCGCGACGGCACCGTCCTGGCGTCGCCCGTGGGCGTGGCGGCGGGCCCGCACACCCAGCTGTCGCAGAACCTGGTGGCGTCGTGGCTGTCGGGCGCGCGCTGGCTCGAGCTGAAGACCGTGCAGGTGCTGGACGAGCTGGACGTGCCGCGGCCCTGCATCGACATGACCGACGCCGGCTTCAACTGCGAGTGGTCGCAGGAGCTGAAGCTGGACCAGAGCTACGCCGAGTACGCCGACGCCTGGGCGGCCATCCGCATCCTGCAGCACGAAGCGGGCGTGTACGATCCCGCCGATCCCGGTTTCGCCTTCGACCTGAGCGTAGGCTACGACCTGGCGGGCATCCGCGGCCCAGCCATGCAGCGGTTCCTGGACCGGGCCGCCGATGCGCGGCGCGACGTCGAACAGCGGCTGGCCGCGGCGGCCGCGGCGTACCCCGGCGCGCGGGACATCGAGGCGCCGGCGAGCCTGGCGGCGAGCGTCACCCTGTCGACCATGCACGGCTGCCCGCCCGCGGAGATCGAATCCATCGCGCGCTTCCTGCTCGAGGAACGCGGGCTGCACACCTCGGTGAAGCTGAACCCCACATTGGTTGGACCTGAGGCCCTGCGCGGCCTGCTGAACGGCCGGCTGGGCTGGGATCTCGAGGTGGGCGACGAGGCCTTCACGCGCGACCCCGACTTCGCCACGGTGGTGGACATCATCCGGTCGCTGCAGGCGACCGCCGCCCGCGTGGGCCGGCGCTTCGGCGTGAAGCTGACCAACACGCTGCCGGTGCGCAATCCCGGCGGCGTGCTTCCGGCCCAGGAGGCATCGCGCTACCTGAGCGGCCGCGCGCTGCATCCCATCGCGGCGGCGGCGGCGGCCCGGCTGCAGGAGGTGTTCGGCGGCGCGCTGGACATCTCGTTCGCCGGCGGCGCCGACGCGGTGAACACGCCGGACCTGGTGCGCTGCGGGCTGAAGCCGGTGACCGTGTGCTCGGACCTGCTGCGGCCGGGCGGCTACCTGCGCCTGCGTCCGTACCTGGAGGCGATCGGCGAGGCGATGCAGGCCGCCGGCGCCGCCGACCTCGACGCGTTCGCCGGCGATGCCGCCGCGCGCACGGCGGCGCTGACCGCCTACGCCGCCCGCGCGGCCGACGACCCGCGCTACCGGCAGGACCACTACCACGACCGCTCCATCCGCACGGCGCGTCCGCTCGGGGCCTTCGACTGCATCGCGGCGCCTTGCGTGGGTGCCTGCCCCACCGAACAGGACATCCCCGGCTACCTGCACCATGCGGCCCGGGGCGACTTCGCCGCGGGCCTGGCGGTGGTGCAGGCCGACAACCCGCTGCCGGTGACCGCGGGCATGGTCTGCGACCATCCCTGCCAGCACAAGTGCACGCGGCAGAACGGCGACGAGGGCCTGCGCATCCGCGACCTGAAGCGCTTCCTGGTGGAACACGGCGGCACGGGCGAGCGGCCGGCGCAGGCCGCCGCGGCCGGGCGGCGCGTGGCCGTCGTCGGCGCCGGGCCGGCGGGCCTGGGCTGCGCGCGCGTGCTGGCGATGGCCGGCGTGGCGGTCACCGTGTACGAGGCCGCCGAGCGCGCGGGCGGCATGGTGACCGGGGTGATCCCGCGCTTCCGCCTGGCGCCCGGGCACTTCGACGACGACCTGGCGCGGCTCGAGGCCCTGGGCGTGGACGTGCGCTGCGGCGAACGCATCGACGCGGCCCGCTTCGCCGCGCTGCGCGGCAGCCACGACGCCGTGTTCGTCGCCGTGGGCGCGCAGGCCGACCGGCCGCTGGATGTGCCGGGCGAGGACCTGCCGGGCGTCGAGCCGGCCCTGGCGTTCCTGGCCGCGGCGCGCACGCAGCCCGACCGCGACCTGCCCGGCGTGACGGTGGTCATCGGCGGCGGCAACAGCGCCATGGACGCCGCGCGCACCGCGCTGCGCATGACTGGCGACGGCCGGCGCGTGCACATCGTCTACCGGCGCACGAAGGGCCAGATGCCCGCCGAGCCCGAGGAGATCCGCGCCGTCGGGGCCGAGGGCGTGACCATCCACGAACTGCGGGCTCCGGCCGCGATCACGGTCGAGGACGGCCGGCTGGTGCTGACCTGCGACGTGATGGCGCTGGGCGCACCCGACGCCTCGGGCCGCGCGCGGCCGGTGCCCGTGCCAGGTCGGCAGGAGACCTTCGCCTGCGAGCGCATCATCCCGGCGGTGGGGCAGCGCATCGTCTGCGACTTCGTGGATGACGCGCTGGCGAAGGCCGCGCGATCCGATGCGGCCCACGGGCTGGACGGCGTGTGGCTGGGCGGCGACCTGCGCACCGGGCCGGCGAACCTGGTCGAAGCCATGGGTGACGGGCGCCGCGCGGCCGAGGCCATCCTCGCCTCGTTCAGCCTGCCCTCGCCGCTGGTCCACGCCGAACGCGCGCCCATGCCCGAGGCCCGACGCCAGGACCTGGCCGCGCGCGTGCTGCCGGCGCGGCATCCCGTCGAGCGGCTGCCCGACGGCGCCGGCGACTTCGGCCTGGTCATCGCCACGCTGTCGCCGGACGACGCCGAGGCCGAAGCGGCGCGCTGCCTGGAGTGCGACCTGGTCTGCGACGTGTGCGTGGCCGTGTGCCCGAACCGCGCGAACATCGCGTGGGAGACAGCCCCGCGCCGCCTGCCCCTGGTGCGCGTGGTGGCCGACGGCCGGCGCTGGCGCACCGAGCCCGACGGCGAGCTCGCCATCGCCCAGCAGCGCCAGACCGCCCACGTGGCCGACTTCTGCAACCACTGCGGCAACTGCACCACCTTCTGCCCCACCAGCGGCCGCCCGTTCCTGGACAAGCCGCGCTTCGCCCTGGCCGACCTGTCATGGCGGCTCGAAGACGACATCCACCGCCTCGAGCAGATCGGCGGCAGCCTGCGCATCCGGCGCAAGCGCGGCGGACGCGAGCAGGTGCTCACCCGGTCGGGCGACACGCTGACCTGGGAGGCGGACGACGCCGTGGTGACCCTCGATGCGGAAACCTTCGCCGTGCGGCAGGCGGTGCTGCCGGCCGGGACCGCCGCATTGTCGCTGCGCGAGGCCGCCGAGCTCGCGGTGCTGATGGACGGACTTTCGGGCGAAGGAGGCATGCCGTGGCTCGTTTCCTGATCAACCCGCTGCGGCAGGACGCCCCCGACTGGAGCGCGCCCGAGCTGGCCTACCTGGCGCGGCTGAAGGCCCACGCGCAGCTGCCGCTGCACCGCGGTCTGCCGGGCTACGCCCCCACGCCGCTGGTCGACCTGCCAGCGCTGGCCGCCGAGCTGGGCCTG
>DAOPJF010000322.1:0-3812 GCA_035399525.1 Candidatus Krumholzibacteriia bacterium
TATGTCCTCGGCTTCTTCGTCATGGCGAACACTAGCTTCGAGGTCGGGATCGGCGCCGTGGAGGTGGGCCTCTCGAACGACGCCGCGAGCTTCGGGACGCTGCTCGTGTCCGCGACCGGCAACACCGCCGAGTGGACCTACGTGGAGCACGAGTTCGTAGCCGCGCAGGACGCCGACTTCCTGTGCGTGCAGCCGGCGGCCGGAGTGCCCGCCTGGAACCTGCTCGACGACTTCAGCCTGGTGTCAAATGTCGTGCCCGCGGATAGCCACAGCTGGGGGACGGTGTACGGGATGTATCGGTAGGGGGATGACGATGGAGGGCTGCAGGATGAAAACGACCATGATCCTGCTGGTCCTGTTCACTTGCCTGGCTCCGCACGCCGTCCTCGCCCTCGAGGTGCCTCTGCCCGGCCTCGTGGGGGCCTACCCCTCCGAGAGCCCGGTCATCGTGAGCGTGGACTTCGGGCAGCCGATCCTGGACGTGTCCAGGGTCCAACTGCGGGTCGAAGGCACGCTTTCTCCGAGCTGGTTCGTCGTCGCGGGCGACACGTCAGCCTGGTACGGGGAGCTTATCGCCACCTTCGTCGATGACGGGCCGGGCTGGTGGATGGCCCCGATGGAGACCGGCGGTGTGACCGAGGTGGACGAGATCGGGCCGTATGCGCAGGGGACGATCACGTCGGCCGCGCTTGTCTACGACGGCCAGGTCGGCGATGATGCCGCGACGTGGGGCGCCGTGCAGGCGCTGTTCCGGCCCTAGGACGGGGAGCGAAATCGCCATGCAGTCGTTGCCGGACAACTACCTGGCCGAGATCTCGCGCCAGGTCGCCTTCCTGAGCGCCTTCCTGGGTGGGTTCGCCGCCACCTTCCTGGCCACCCTGCTGGTCGCCTCGCCTCGTCAGCTCGCTCGGGTTCGGCCTCGGGCTCGTCCTGGCGGTCTGGGCGCTGGCGGGGCTCCGTTGAGATTGGTGTGATGGGTGCGGCCATGCGCCGCGTGGCAACCGGACCGGATCGGTGTGATGCGATTTCTCGCCCCGCTGTTGCTGGTGCTTCTCCTGGCGGGATGTGGCGGCCGTCCCGCGCTGCGTGCCGAGTCTTCGCCGCGCCCGCCCGATGCGGATGCGCAGGCGGAGTACCTGATGGATTCCGCCGTCGCCGACTTCGCCGCCCATCGACCGCCGTATCCTGCCGCGGTCCGCAACGTGCGCCTCGGCTTCGTCGTGGATGCCCAGGGAGCCCGGCAGTACCTGCTCAGCGGCGACTTCATGCCGGCCGAGGCCTCCGGCGCGGACGGCTGGGTGCCCTTCGTGACCATCAGGACGTCGGGGTATGAGCAGTGGCTTGGCGGGCAGGCCGCGGCATTCTGCCGCGAGGCCCCGATCGTATGGCTGGACCCGGACCTGTCGGGCATCCTGCAGGGGCGCCTCGATCCGCAACGATAGCCCGTCCCGCGCCTGGTGACGGGCCTGTCCTTCGTGCTGCTGGCGGGAACCGGCGTGTCGTGGGGGATGTAAAGCATCCTCGGCCGCGGCGTGGCCGACCCCTGGACCTTCACGGCGGGCCGCTTCGCAGCCTTGGCCCCGGCGATTCCTTCCCACCTCGCATCCCGCGGAGGTGTCCCATGGTCGATCCCGAGTCCCCGTTCGACGCCGCTGCGTACAAGAACGCGCAGCGCGAGCAATGGAACCAGGATGGAGCCGCGTGGCGGCGATGGACGCCCATCCTCGAGCGCTGGTATGGCGCCGTCACCGGCTGCATGCTGGACCTGGCGCAGGTCAGGGCGGGCCAACGCGTCCTGGACGTGGCCGCCGGCGCGGGCGAGCCGGCCGTCAGCGCGGCCAGGCGCGTGGGGCCGACGGGGTCCGTGCTGGCGACGGACATCGCCGAGGGAATCGTCGAACAGGCGGCCCAGGTGGCCCGCGAACTCGGCCTGGCGCAGATCGCGACCGGCGCCATGGACGGCGAGCGGCTCGACCTTCCCGATGCCTCGTTCGACGTCGTGCTGTGCCGGCTCGGCCTGATGTACATGCCGCACCCCGTCGATGCGCTCCGCGAGTGGCGCCGCGTGCTGAAGCCGGGCGGCCGGGTCGCCGTCGGCGTGTTCTCGACCCCCGAGCGGAACGCCTGGGGCGCCGTGCCCGCGTCGATCATCCGTCAGCGGGCGCAGCTGCCGCCGCCGGTCCCGGGACGGCCCGGGCCGTTCTGCCTGGGCGGCGACGGCGTGCTGGAGCGCGCGTTCCGCGAGGCCGGCTTCGGCGCTCCCGGGATGGCCGTCGTGCCCGTGCCCCATCGGATCGAGAGCGCGGCCGCGTACGTGGGTGTCGCTCGCGAGGCGTTCGGCGGATTCAATGCCATGATGGCCCACCTGCCCCCGGCCGAGCGCGAGGCCGCGTGGACCGAGATCGAGACCGCCATGCGCCGCTTCGAATCGCCGGGCGGATTCGAGGCGCCGGGAGAATGCCTCGTCGGCGTGGCGGCGACGTGAGGAAGGTGTGGCTGCCGTGGCCATTCGGTCGGGACGACATCCTGTTGCGGAGGGTTGCGGAGTTCTTGGATCTCGATGGAGACTCCGCCCGCGGCCGGACGGTATCGATCTCCCGGTTGGCGATGATGACGGGACCCGACTGTGGTATGATTCCGGGGGAGGTATGGCCATGACGGACACGCAAGGCTGCCGGTCGGTGGGTGGGGCGCCCTGGAGCGCCGCGGCGGTGCGCTGCCTGGTGGCGGCGGCCCTGGCGGTGGTGGTCGCGGGTCTGGTCCCGCTCGCCCGGGCGGAGGGCGTCCTGGCGCTGCCGGACGCCGTGGGCGACTTCCAGGAGAACCTCGTGGAGGGTGAGCTCGAGTTCCCGGGCGATCCGCCCGGGGGCGAGACCTGGCTGGTGGTCAAGGGACGCCTGGAACTGGGAACGTACTGGTCCTGCGACACCGGCGAGGTCACGCCCTGGGGCTCGGAGGTGCACCTGTACCTGGGCGCGGCGTCCGACGCATTCGTGCTGGCGTCCGCCCACATGGTGCTGCCGCCCGAGGAAGGCGCATTCGAGGTCGCGGTGCCGCTGGGCTGCTGCTTGCCCGTTCCGGGCGGGACGCCGTACGACTGGCTGGCGACCTCCGGGATCGTCCCGTTCCAACTCTTCATCGGCTGCGACTACGG
This sequence comes from Candidatus Krumholzibacteriia bacterium, assembly GCA_035399525.1. Lineage (GTDB taxonomy): Bacteria > Krumholzibacteriota > Krumholzibacteriia > LZORAL124-64-63 > LZORAL124-64-63 > JACZKN01. The sequence goes on from DAOPJF010000322.1 coordinate 3,155, forward strand.
GTCCGATCCGGTGCCGTGCTACGTCCACGACGCGGGACCGATGACCATCGACGCCGCCTGGCTCGAGACGCGCAAGTCCGTGGCGACCACCGGGTCGAGCTGGGGCGCGGCGAAGGGCCTGTACCTGCGCTAGGGGCTGCGGCCGGCGTCATCACGGACAACCTGACCAGGGACTGTTGCGGATGAGGATACGGACTCACGCTTTCGCCCTCGGCGCGCTCCTCGTGGCCGCGCTCCCCTTCGCCGGCTGCGACGATTCCTCCGACCCCTCCGACGGCACCATCTGCTTCCAGCCGCGCATCGAGAAGTCGGACGCCTGCGGGCTGAGGTTCTCCATGCTGGTGGCGCCGGCCTGCGCGGCAGCGGACGGGTTCTACTCGGCCTCGCTGCAGGTGCGCCACGACTTCGACAACGACGGCACCTGGGACACGGGCTACCTGCCGCTGGAAGAGGTGCCGATCTTCGACCCGATCACGTTGCCGGTGGACGTGTGGGTCGTCCGTTCGGAAGTCCTCTACGCCGGCGGCAGCACCGAGATCATTGAGTCGAGCCTGGACCTGCCCGACTGGGCGCCCACGCCGCCGGACATCATCGCAGCCTTCGGCGGCTACACCGACCAGCCGATCGACACCGTCCGCGTGGGCGTCCCCTGGACGTT
>DAOPJF010000323.1:0-3807 GCA_035399525.1 Candidatus Krumholzibacteriia bacterium
CGACCGCTGGGTGCGCGCCCGCGCGCGCGAGGCCGGCGTGGCGCCGCTGCCGCGAGGGCCCCTGGCGACGGCGCTCGTGGGGCAGGTGCGGGCGGCGCTGCTGGGGCGCGGCGACCTGCCCGAGGACGTGACCGAGGGCGACTTCACGGCCGAGCTGCACGCCGCCGCGGCGCGGTTCGCCGGCGAGGGCCTGGACGGCGTGGCCGCGCTGCTCGATCCCCCGGGGCTGGCGAAGATCGGCCCCGACATCGAGGACCTGCGGGCGAAGATCGCCGCCGCCGCCACCGCGGAGGACGTGCGCGCGTCCCTGCTGACCGCGGACGGGAAGAAGGCGCGGGACTGCACGAAGAAGGGCGCCGCCGACCTGAAGGCGCTGGTCAACGGCGCGGTCGTGGACGCGGCCGCCGACCTGTTCGGCATCCTGCGCCGCCTCGACCTGGTGGCGCTGTACCGGAAGAACCGCGCCTGCCTGGTGCTGGGGCTGCGCGTCCTGGACATCTTCGACGCCTTGAAGCGGCGCGACCGCGTGGTCGACTTCGCCGACCTCGAGGACATGGCCTGCCGGCTGATGGACGACCGGTCGCGTGCGCTGTCGCTGCTGTTCCGCCTCGAGGACTCGCTGCGGCACCTGCTGCTGGACGAGTTCCAGGACACCAACGAGAACCAGCGCGACATCCTGCTGCCGTTCATCCGCGAGTTCCTGTCCACCGCCGGCGGCGACGAGCCCGGCCAGCCCACCGTGTTCGTGGTGGGCGACCTGAAGCAGTCGATCTACGCGTTCCGCGGCGCCGAGCCGGGCATCTTCGCGGCGATGATCGACCTGATCGAGCGGCATGGCCAGGCGAGCCTGACGTTGCCGACCAACTTCCGCAGCCAGGCTGCGGTGGTCGACGGCGTGGGCCTGCTGTTCACGGCCGATCCCCTGGCGGCGACGCTGCCGCCGGGAGAGCGCGACCACGTGCACCAGCGCACGGCGCGCCCGGGGCCCGGCGAGGTCGTCGTGCTGCCGCGCTTCGAGAGCGACGAGGACGGGGGCTACTCGGGCGACCAGCGCGCGGCCTTCGCCGCAGCGCGCATCGTGCGCCACCTCGTCGATTCCGGCGGGACCACCACCGGGCGCGACGGCACGCCGCGGCCGCTGGCGTGGTCGGACGTTCTCGTGCTCTTCCGCACGCGCACCGGCGTCAGCCTCTACGAGCAGGCGTTCCTGGACGCGGGCATCCCGATCGAGCCGGCCGGGCGCGGCATGCTGGCCGCCAGCCGCGAGGTGCAGGACGTGCTGGCGCTGCTGCGCTGGCTGGTCTGGCCCGAGGATGACGTGTCCCTGGCCACGGTGCTGCGCTCGCCGGTCGCGCGGCTGCCCGAGGCGGCGTTCCAGCGGCTGCTCGCGGCGCGCGGGCTGTTCAACACCGCCGAAGCCGGCCGCTGGCGCACGCCCGCCGGGCTGTGGCGCACGCTGCAGGACCGGGCCGCCGTCGATCCCGTGCTGGCGGACGTCGCCGCGCGCCTGAAGGCCTGGCGCGACGACACCGGATACGTGGCGGTGCACGAGCTGATGCGGCGCATCTACCGCGAGGGGCAGCTGCCCGAGCGCTACGAGGCCGCCGGCGGTCCCCAGGCGCGCACCAACCTCGAGCGCCTGTACGACCTGGCCCTGTCGCCGTCGCTGGCGGGTACGCCGACGGTGCGGCGGTTCATCGACCTGGTGGACAAGGCCGGCCGGCGCGGCGGCCACGAGGAGGGCGCCGCGGGTGAGGCGGGGCAGGACGGTCGCGTGCGCCTGATGACCATCCACGGCGCCAAGGGCCTCGAGGCGCCCGTGGTGCTGCTGGTGGATGCGGATCGGACCCAGCCCGACAGGAACAACCGGATCCGGCTGGACCGGGCGACCTCGGATGCCGGGCTCGTGTTCGGGGCGACCCAGGCCTACCGCCGGCCGGTGGCGGGCACCGAGCACCTCCTTGCCGGCGACGACCTGCTGCTGGCGGCCGACGCCGCCGCCGAGGCGCGGGCCGTCGAGGACACGAATCTCCTGTACGTGGCCCTGACCCGGGCCCGGGACCGCCTGTACGTGCTCGGCGGCAAGGGGCGCGAGAAGGAGGAGACCGACGCCGCCGACAGCCGCAGCTTCCTGCGGCGCCTGCGGGCGGCGGCCGTGAACGCCGGCGACCCGCCGGTCAGCCTCGAGGACCCTCCGTTCCTGGTGCGGCCCGTCGAGCCGTTGCGGCGGCCGGCCGTGCCGCCCGGGGCCGCGGACGGTCCCGAGGCCTGGACGCCGCCCACCCTGGCCGGTGGCGTGCGGATCGTCACGCCGTCGGCCGTTTCCGGTCACGACGATGCCAGCGGCCCCACGCTCGGCGCCATGTCCGGTAGGGCCGCGACGGTCCATGCGGACGCCGCCGACCACGGCCGCAAGGTCCACCTGATGCTGCAGTTGGCGACCGAGCGGGGCAGCCTTCCCGCGGGGTTCGGCCCCGCGGGAGACGAGGCGGCCGGCGTGCTGGGTGACCCGCGCCTGGCCTGGATCTTCGATCCCGGAACCGCGGGCGGACGGGGGCTGAGCGAGGTGCCGATCGTGCTGCGGCGCGCCGGGCCGGGAGATCGCGAGGAGCGCGTGACCGGGGTCATCGACCGGCTCATCATCCGCGCGAACCAGGTGGATGTCGTCGATTACAAGACCAACCGGTGGGGCGGCGACCCCGCGCGCAAGGCCTGGCTGATCGAGCACTACCAGCCCCAGCTGGCGGCCTACGCCGAGGCGGCGCGCGCGCTGTTCCCGGGGCGCCCCGTGAGGACCTGGCTGCTGCTGACCGATCCTGAAGGGCGCTCGACCGTCGAGTCGGGCCTGGTCGAGATCGCCATGTGACAAACGAACGCCGGGTCCCAAGGGGGCAGGGACCCGGCGCCGTGGAGCCGGCCGCGGTGGGCGGCCGGCGGCACATGTCGTCGCTACTTCTTCAGTTCCTTGCGCAGCTGGTCCAGCTCCTTGCGCATCTCGTCCAGCTGGGAGCGCATCTCCTGCAGCTCCTCGTCGTTGCCGTCCATCTCGCGGATGATCTGGACATGGCGCTCGGCGCCGGGCGCATCCGGTGCCATCATGTAGCGGTGCATCATCTTCGGCGCGGCCAACTCGTGCATGCCGCCGTCCTGGCCGTGCCACATCAGGATCGAGGGCGCCTCCGACTCGGGGGCCTCGCCCAGGGTGACCTCGGCGCTCTGCTTCTTGCCCTTGCGCAGGTACTCGACCTTGACCGTGTCGCCGGCCTTGGTCTCGGCCAGGGCGTCGTGCAGGCTGCCGGTGTCCTTCACCTCGGCCTGCAGGGCGCCGCCGTCGATGCCCGTGATCACGTCGCCGGCCTTCAGGCCCGCCTTGGCCGCCGGGCTGTCGTCGGTGACCGACTTGACCAGCACGCCGGCGCCGTCCTTGACGCCGAAGTACTCGCCCAGCTGCGGGTCCAGGTCCTCGATGCCCACGCCCATCCAGCCGCGGTCGTCGTCCTTCATCATGGCCATGCCGTGGGCGCCGGGGGCCATGTGCTTCATCATCACCTTGACGTCGTCGCCGTCCTTCGTGGTCCAGGCGAAGGTGTCCTTGCGCTCGCCCAGTTCGACGGGGATGGTGGTCTTCTTGCCGTCGCGGATGACCACGACGTCGACCTTGTCGCCGGGCCTGGCGTCGCGGACCAGCTCGCCCAGGGGCGAGTCCTCGGTCACGGACTTGCCGTTGAACGAGACGATGACGTCGCCGTCCTTCAGGCCCGCCTTCTCGGCCGGACCGTCGTCGACCACGTCGCTGACCAGCACGCC
>DAOPJF010000324.1:0-3807 GCA_035399525.1 Candidatus Krumholzibacteriia bacterium
CGCCTAGCCGGCGCCGGGGGCTTGGCGGCGGCCCCGGTTTAATCTATACTTGTTGCGTCAAGTATTGATCCGGCCCTGGTCGGCGGCCTGCGGCCGCCCCCGGCGCCCAGCGGAAGGACCGTCATGAACGACCGTATCCACGACAGCGTCACCGAGCTGGTGGGGCGCACCCCGCTGGTGCGCATCCGGCGGCTGAACCCGGGCCCCGGCGAGATCGTGGCCAAGCTCGAGAGCATGAACCCCATGAGCAGCGTGAAGGACCGCATCGGCCTGGCCATGGTCGAGGCGGCCGAGCGCGACGGGACGCTGCAGCCGGGCGGGCACATCATCGAGCCCACCAGCGGCAACACGGGCATCGCCCTGGCCTTCGTGGGCGCGGCCCGCGGCTACCGGGTGACCCTGGTCATGCCCGAGAGCATGTCGAGGGAGCGGCGCGCCGTGCTCAGGGCCATGGGCGCCGAGCTGGTGCTGACCGAGGCCGCCAAGGGCATGAAGGGGGCCATCGCCAAGGCCGAGGAGCTGCTGGCCGCCCACCCGGGCGCCTTCATGCCGGGCCAGTTCGACAACCCGGCCAACCCGGACGTGCACTACCGCACCACGGCCGAGGAGATCTGGGCCGACACCGGCGGGAAGGTCGACGTGCTGATCTCGGGCGTGGGCACCGGCGGCACCCTGACCGGCACCAGCCGCCGCCTGAAGGAGCTCAACCCCGGGTTCCGCACCGTCGCGGTCGAGCCGGCCGAGTCGCCGGTGCTGTCGGGCGGGCAGCCGGGGCCGCACCGCATCCAGGGCATCGGCGCGGGCTTCGTGCCCTCGGTGCTCGACACCGGGCTCATCGACGAGATCATCCAGGTCACCGGGGACGACGCCATCGCCACGGCGCGGCGGGCGGCCCGCGAGGAGGGCCTGCTGGTGGGCATCAGCAGCGGCGCGGCCCTGTGGGCGGCCGTGCAGGTGGCGGTGCGGCCGGAGATGGCGGGCAAGCGCATCGTGGCCGTGGTGCCGTCGTTCGGCGAGCGCTATCTTTCCACCGACCTGTTCAAGGACCTGCTCGACTGAGGACGGCCATGACCAACGAGGACCGCAGCCGCTCGCTCCGCGACCTGACCGCGCGCCTGGTGGCGTCGTACCGCGACGACGGCGGCATCAACCGCGCCGGCGAGAAGGACCTGCCCAGCCACGAGCTGGTGGCGGGCATCCTGGCCGAGCTGCTGGCGGTGGTGTTCCCGGGCTACCACGGCGCGCCCGTGCCCCGCGACGCCGATCTCGAGGTGCTGACCGCCGCGCGCATCGACCGCATCGCCAGCCATCTCGAGGAGGCCGTCGAGCGCACCCTGCGCTTCTGCCACCAGGCCGACTGCGTGTGCGAGCAGCTGTGGGAGCTGTCGGGCATCGCCGAGGGGCCCGACCGCTTCAAGGACGCGGCCCGCTACGTGACCCTGGCCTTCCTGAAGCAGCTGCCCGAGGTGCGCGGCCTGCTCGCGGGCGACGTGCAGGCCGCCTACGAGGGCGATCCGGCCGCGACCAACACCGAGGAGGTCATCCTCTGCTACCCGGGCGTGCTCGCGGTCGCGGTGCACCGCCTGGCGCACCCGCTGCAGCGGCTGGGCGTGCCCCTGCTGCCGCGCATGATGAGCGAGTGGGCCCATCGCCAGACGGGCGTGGACATCCACCCGGGCGCCAGCATCGGGCCGCGCTTCTTCATCGACCACGGCACCGGCGTGGTGATCGGCGAGACCACCGACATCGGCGCGGGCGTGAAGATCTACCAGAGCGTGACCCTGGGCGCGCTCAGCTTCCAGCGCAACCCCGACGGCACCCTGGTCAAGGGCGGCAAGCGCCACCCGACCCTTGGCGACGGGGTGACGGTGTACGCCAACGCCACCATCCTCGGCGGCGAGACGGTCATCGGCGCGGGCGCGGTGATCGGCGGCGGCGCCTGGGTCACCAGCTCGGTGCCCGCGGGCGGCCGCGTGACCATCGCCTGACGACTCCCCGAAGGGACAGGCCTGACCTCGCCGGGGGACGCGGCGCCGCCCGCCGGTGAGTCACTGTTTCCCTCCAGATTCCTGCTTTGCCAACGGTTTTCCGGATGCGCGGCGATGGCCCGCCGCTTGTAAGGAGCGGTCGTGCCGCCACCCCGACCCGGAGGACCACCATGACCGCGACCGCACCCCGTGAACGCCGCCTGAAGATGAAGGCCCGCCGCCGCTCGCCGGTGATGCTCGCCATGGGCGTGGTCACGGCCCTGGCCTCGGCGCCCGCCGCGGGCCAGACCGCCACCGGCCAGCGCAAGCCCCGGCCGGCGGCCACGGTGGCGGGCGAGCCCTGGAGCGAGATCCCCGGTGCGTCCATCACGCTGCCGGCCGCGGACCAGGCGCCGGGCCGCACGGCGCCGGCGGTGGGCGTGGGCCTGTTCTTCCAGACGGGATTGCAGATGGGGATCGGTCATCATCCCGGGCGGTCGAACCCGCCGTACGCGGGCTACGACGACGACGACGGCAGCGAGGCGGTCTACAGCCTGGACCTGGGGATGTTCACGCGCGATCGGCGCGGCGCCGGCTGGGGCGGCGCGGTCAGCGGCTACTGGTACGGGTCGGGCCGCCGCAACCTGGGCCTGCGCGCCCTGCGGCGCTGGCCGCTGGGGCCCGATCCCGACACGTACCTGCAGCTGTCGCCGGGCCTGCTGCTGGCGGGGCAGGACGACGACGTCGAGCTGGGCCCGGGCGCGCTGTTGGAGCTCGAGGCCGGCAACCGCTGGATCGCCATGACCGCGGGCGTGCACACGCAGCTGTGGTCGGACGGCGTGCAGACGCCGTGGGAGGCCGGGCGCTTCGACACCACCGTCACCGTCGGCGGCCGGGTGCACGGCGCCATCGGCATCGCGGCGCTGGCGGTGCTGTACCTGGCGGCCGTCGCGTCGCTGCACGGCGGCGCGGGCCTCGACTGAGGCGGCCCGCTACTTCCAGTGGGACGAGATGAAGTCGTCCACCTCGGGGATGCCGCCCTGGAACACCAGGTACCCGTTGTGGGGTTCGCGCTCGGTGGTCTCGCCGTTGACAGGGCTGAGCATGATGCGCCTGACCTCGTCGGGGTCCTGGCTCTGGCCCAGCGCCCAGCCCAGCTTCACGTAGGCCACCTCCGGCAGCATGTTCGCCGCCGGCACCACGCCCAGCTCCATGAGCTCGCGCCCGGTCTCGTACACGTACATCTGCACGTAGCCCCACAGGGTCTGCACCGTCATGTAGACGTGCACGCCCGCCGCCCGCGCGCGGTCCAGCGCGGGGTAGAGGGGCTTGTTCACGTGGCCGAGGCCCGTGCCGGCGATGACGATGCCCCGGTACCCGTTCTGCACCAGCGAATCGATGATGTCGGGCTTCATCGCCGGGTAGTAGTAGACCAGCGAGACGCGGTCGTCGAAGACGGCGTTCAGCCTCACGTTCCGGTCGGCGCGCCGCCGCCGGTAGTCGTCGCGGAAGGGCGTGACGCCGGTCTCGTCCACCTTGCCCAGGGGTACGTCGCTCAGGGTGCGGAAGGTGGAGCGGTAGGACGAGTGCATCTTGCGCACGCGCGTGCCCCGGTGCAGCAGGCCGTACTTGTCGCTCGTGGGGCCGAACATGCACACCATCACCTCGGCGATGTCGCTGGTGGCGGCGGTGCGGGTGGCGTTGATCAGGTTGATGGCCGCGTCCGAGCTGGGGCGGTCGCTGCTGCGCTGGCTGCCCACCATGACGATGGGCACCGGCGAATCCTGCACCATGAACGACGGGGCCGCCGCGGTGTGGTGCATGGTGTCGGTGCCGTGGC
>DAOPJF010000325.1:0-3782 GCA_035399525.1 Candidatus Krumholzibacteriia bacterium
AGCACGTCGTCCGGGGCGATGCCCCGCGGCCGCGCCCGGCGCACGCTCAGCGCCATGCCCGCCAGGAAGCTGAGGGCCAGCAGCAGGCCGAAGCTCTTGATGATGCCGAACAGTTCCGGGTGCATGGCGCCTTCCCGCCGCCGCACCGGGCGGGAGCCCGGGCCGCGGCCTGGTCACGGACGGGTCAGTCGTCGAAGGTGCGCGAGCTGACGTTCAGCAGCAGCCCCACCATCACCGAGCTGGCCAGAAGGTTCGAGCCCCCGTAGCTCAGCAGCGGCAGGGGCAGGCCGGTCACGGGCATCAGGCCCGTGGTGATCGAGACGTTCACCACCACATGGAAGGTGAAATAGCTGACGATGCCCACCGCCAGGAAGCTGGCGAACGGCTTGCGGGCCGCCTCGGCATGGTCGATGCCCCGCAGCACGATCACCGCGAACAGGGCCAGGATGGCAACCGCCCCGAACAGTCCGAGTTCCTCCCCTACCACCGAAAAGATGAAATCGGTGTGCCGCTCCGGCAGGAAGGCCAGCCCCTTCTGGGTGCCCTGCAGGTAGTGGGTGCCGAACAGGCCGCCGGATCCGATGGCCACCTTCGACTGGATGGCCTGGTAGGCGGTGCCGAACTCGTCCTTGCCGGGCTCGAAGAAGGTCAGGATGCGGTCCTGCTGGTAGGGCTTGAGGCGGTCCCAGAAGAACGGGATGCCCACGCCCGTGGCCACGTTCAGCAGCAGCAGCACGACGCGGGTCAGGTTGCCCAGCCGCACCAGGTACAGCACGCCCACCACCAGCAGCAGGTACACCGCCCAGGGCCAGGCCTCGTGGGCGATGGACTCGGAGTAGAACATGATCACCGCCGACAGCGCGGCGCTGGCCGCCCCCACCAGCAGGATGCCGGGCATGCCCGACCAGAACACCATGCCGATCCAGACGGCGATGAACACCAGGCTCGTGCCCAGGTCGGGCTCCCGCAGCACCAGCACCATGGGCACGGCCATCAGCACGAACGAGCCCACCGTCGCGCCCAGGTTGCGCTCCTGGTCCGCCGAACGCCCCAGCACCGTGGCCAGGGCCATGACCACGGCCACCTTCGCCACCTCGGCCGGCTGCAGGCGCATGGGCCCGATCACCAGCCAGCGATGCGACCCGCCGATGCGCGGGCCCACCACCAGCACCAGCCCCAGCAGCAGGATCACCCCCAGCAGCAGCGGCAGCGCCGCGTTCTCCAGGTAGCGCAGCGGCAGCCGCGAGGCGATGAGCAGCGCGAACCAGCTGATCACCAGCCACGCGGCCTGGCGCCAGAACACCGACTTCGCCACCCCCGGGTCGGGCTGCTCGTAGGGGCCGTGGATGGGCTCGGTCACCGACCACAGCACGGCCAGGCTGGCCAGGCACAGCAGCAGCCAGGCCAGGTACACGCGCTTGTCGCCGGGCGGGACGAGCAGTCCGATCACGGCTTCTCCTGTTCCGGCGGCACCACGCCGAAGTACGCCTCGAGCCACTGGCGCGCCACCGGCGCGGCCTCGGCGCCGCCCGAGCCGGCGTTCTCCAGGATCACGGCCAGGGCGACCTCGGGGTCGTCGGCCGGGGCGAAGGCCATGAACCAGGCGTGGTCCTCGCCGTGCGGATTCTGTGCCGTTCCCGTCTTGCCGGCCACCTGGATGCCCGGCACCTGGGCGCCGCGCCCGGTGCCCTCGGCGACGGTGCGCCTGAGCGCCTCGCGCACCCACTGCAGGTGCGACGGGTTGAAGGGCAACGGCTCGGGCGCGACGACCGGCTGCGGCGGATCGATGACGAACACGGGCTCGGGCATGCGTCCGCCCGTCGCGAGGCGGCCCGCCAGCACCGCCATCTGCAGCGGCGTGACCAGCAGCTCGCCCTGGCCGATGGCGTTGTTCAGCAGCACGCCCCGGGTCCAGCGCCCGGAGCCGAAGCGGCGGTCGTACCAGGCCGCGTCCGGCACGTTGCCCTCGGCCTCCTCGGGAAAGATCCCCGTGCAGCGCCGTCCCAGCCCGAAGGCCCGCGCGGCCCAGGCCAGCTGGTCGATCTCCAGGCGCAGTCCCACCTGGTAGTAGAAGGTGTCGCAGGACTGCTGCATGGCCTCCATGTGGTCGAGCGAGCCGTGGCCCGCGCGCTTCCAGCAGCGGAACAGGCGATCGCCGAACATGTAGCCGCCGTTGCAGGGCTCGAGCACCGAGTGCGGCCCGACCACCCCCAGCTGCAGGGCCGCCAGCGAGGTGACGGGCTTGTACAACGAGCCGGGCGGATAGGTGGCCTGGACGATGCGGTTGAAGAACGGCTTGTCCGGGTCGTTCACCAGCCGGTTCCAGTCGTCGGACGAGATGCTGACCGTCAGCTGGTTCGGGTCGAACGAGGGCAGCGACACGGCCGCCAGCACCTGCCCCGTGCGCACGTCCAGGGCCACGGCGGCGGCCGAGCGGTCGCCGATGGCCTCGACCATCCGCGCCTGCAGGGGCAGCGACAGCGACAGCGTCACGTCCGCGCCCGGCTCGACGTCGCGCAGCCACACGGTCTCGCGCCCGACGATGCGCCCGGTGGCGTTGACCTCCTCGAGCTTCATGCCGTTGGCCCCGCGCAGGCGCTCCTCCCACGCCGCCTCGATGCCCTGCTTGCCCACCATGTCGCCCAGCCGGTAGCCCAGCGCGCCGCCGGTGGTGTCCAGGTCGGCGGTGTTCACTTCGCCCACGTAGCCCACCACGTGGGCCACGAGGTCGCCGTAGGCGTAGCGCCGACGCGAGCGCGCCTCGACGCGCACGCCCGGCAGCTGCCGGCCGCGCTCCTCGACCGCCGCGATCTGGGGCATGGTCGCGTTGGCCACCAGCACCAGGCGGCCGCGGCGGCGCTGCTTCTGCTGGGCCAGCCGGGCCAGGGTGTCCTCGCGCGGCAGGTCGAACCAGGCCAGCAGGCGCTCGACCGTCGAGTCGGGTCCGGCGTCGCCCAGGGCCCGCGCCGGCACGGTGATGTCGGCGATGAACATGTTGTCGGCCACCACCGTGCCGCTGCGGTCGAGGATGCGCCCCCGCGGCGCCCGCACGCGGAAGCTGTCCTGCCGGTTGCGCAGGGCCTTGCCCTGGTAGTAGCCGTGCTGGGGGACCATCATCCAGAAGAGGTTGCCCACGAGGATCAGCAGGGCCGCCGCGACGACCACCCGCAGGATGCGGCTGCGCAGGTAGAGGTCGCGACCGCCGACCACGTCAGTCCTCCCGGCCCAGGATGCCCAGGAGGTCCGCCAGCCGCAGGATCGGCACCCCCACCAGGCCGGTGTAGAGGGCCGACTCTTTCTTCTCGGTGAGCCAGGTTCCCGCCGCGCTGAAGTTCGCTCTCTACGCCCTTCCCCTCACCCATTCGAGCACCTGTCTGCGGGCGGCAGCCCTCGGCCAGCCCTTCCCCTGGGAGTCGCTTTTCGCCATTGGATCTTTCTGGCTTGTATTCTTTGTCGGATGCAACTTGGTCTTGAAGAGGGCCAGCATCTAGGAGGATTTGGTTCCGGGTTTGAGGTGGCGGCCATGTCGAGCTATCGATGCGACGGTGAAGACGGCGGCGGAAAAGGCCCGAGGCTGCTGGTGCTCGGGGTCACCGCCGATTGCAACCTCCGATGCAGATACTGCTCTGCCCGCGGCGGGGAGGAGAAGGCGTATATGAGCGAGGTGGTGGCGAGGCGCGCCGTGGACCTGATGACGGAAGGATCTGAGAAGTTCAAGATCCAGTTCACCGGGGGAGAGCCGCTCTTGAACCTGGACCTCATCGAGAAGGTCCTCCATCATC
>DAOPJF010000326.1:0-3766 GCA_035399525.1 Candidatus Krumholzibacteriia bacterium
GTTCCGCCTGGCCCAGTTCGCCGAGTACGGGCTGAAGGCGCTGCTGCGCCGCCTGGCGCCGGGCGAGGCGAACCGGCGGCTGGCTGCGGTCTACGGGGAGCGGGCGCGGATGCAGCTGGCTCGCGAGGTGGAGGCGGTGCCGCCGGCTTAGGCGGCGGCGGTGCGGGGTTCGCGGGGAAGGGTGCGGAGGGTCGCCCCTCGCGCGGTCCTCGGCAGGAAGCCTGCGGAATGCGCTCGGGGCGACCCTCCGCACCCTCCCCCGCGAACCGCAACGACGGGACTGGTGCGAGCGGGCATCGCTTCGCTCGCCATGGGGTGGAGTCAGGAGCGGCGCCGCCGACTTCACCGATCAAGAAGAGAGCCGCGGCCGTTTCCCCTGCCGTACGAGGGTGGCTGGCCCTCCCCTGGACACGACGGAGCCGGACATTCCGCAGGGGCGAAGCCCCGAGGACCGTCCGGCTCCGTCGTGTCCAGGGGAGGGCTACCGCCCCGCCCGCGCTCGCTTCTCGAACTCCGCGATCAGATCCCTTCCTGTCGCCAGGCTGACCACGCGGAACTCCTCCACGTGCAACGTGGCGTCGTCCAGGACGTTCAGCTCGAGGTCGAAGCTGCGGCACAGCTCGCGGAACTGCTCGGGGCGCTCCTCGAGCAGGTACAGCGCCAGCACCGGGTTGGCCTGGATCTGCAGGCGCTTCTCGGCCGTGACGATGGCGATGCGGTGCACCAGGCGCTCGATCTTGCTGGACATGGTCTCGAGCGACAGCACCTTGCCCGTGCCCTCGCAGTAGGGGCAGGGGTCCGACAGCTGGCTCAGCAGCGAGGGCCGCACGCGCTGGCGGCTCATCTCCACCAGGCCCAGCCCCGAGACCTGGAACACCTTCGTGCGGGCGCGGTCGCGCTTCAGATGCGTGCGCAGCTCGTTGAAGACGCGCTTCTTGTTGCCCTCGTTCTCCATGTCGATGAAGTCGATGACGATGATGCCGCCGATGTCGCGCAGCCGCAGCTGCCGCGCGACCTCGCGCGCGGCCAGCATGTTGGTCTGGAGGATGGTCTCCTCCTGGTTGCGCTTGCCGGTGAAGCGGCCCGTGTTCACATCCACCGAGACCAGGGCCTCGGTCGGCTCGATGATCAGGTAGCCGCCCTTCTTCATCCACACGCGCTTGTCGAGGGTCTTCTTCAGCTCGGCCTCGATGTCGAACTCGTCGAAGATGGGCAGGTCGCCCTTGTACAGCTGGATGCGCTCGCGCAGCTCGGGCGCGAAGGTCTTGACGTACTGCATCAGCCGGCTGAAGTCGTCGCGGTCGTCGATCAGGAGGCGCGTCGTGTCCTCCTTGAAGATGTCCCGGATCAGGGCCACCACCATGCCGATGTCCTCGTGCACGAGGGCGGGCGCGGCGACCTGGGCGTTGGCTGTCTCGATCTTGCGGAACAGGTCGCTGAGGTAGGCGACGTCCTGGCGGATGCCCTCCTCGGGGATGTTCACCGCGGCGGTGCGGATGATGAAGGCGCCCTGCTCGGGACGGCACTGCTGCAGGGCCTGCTTCAGGCGCACCCGCTCGCGGCGGTCCTCGATCTTGCGCGAGACGCCGATGTGGCGGCCCTTGGGCATCATCACCAGGCAGCGCCCCGGCAGGCTGATGTCCGCGGTCAGGCGCGGCCCCTTGGTGCTGATGGGCTCCTTGGTGACCTGCACCAGGATCTCGTCGCCCACCTTCAGCACGGTGCCGATGTCCGGCACGGCGCGCGAGCGGCCCCGCCCGCGGCCCTGCCCCTGGCCCTGTCCCTGGCTGCGGGGCTTGCCCGACTCGTCCTCCTCGTCGCTGTCGTCGTGGTCGAGGTCCGACGCGTGCAGGAAGCCCGCGCGCTCGAGCCCGATGTCCACGAAGGCGGCCTGCAGGCCGGGTTTGACCGAGGTGACCTTGCCCTTGTACACGTTGCCGACGATGCGCTTCGCGTCGGCCCTCTCCACCAGGAGCTCCACCAGGTCGCCGTCCTCGAGCATGGCGATGCGGATCTCGTGGGGCGACGAGTTGATGATGATTTCTTTCTTCATATGGTCCCGACCTGCGGCTCAGTCCGCGTGTTGACGCGCGAGCCAGGTGCGCAGGCCGGATTCCCCCACTTCCTCGACAGGCGAAAGCCATCGCCCGTCCTGTTGGCGGCCGTGGATCCCGGTGCGGGTGATGGCGCTGAACCGCGGTTCGGCCAGGGCCTCGCCCAGCAGGGCGGCCAGAAAGTCGTGCACGGGCAGGATGACGCCCCCGTCGCCGCGCAACAGGGTCACGCGCAGCACCGGGGCGCCGTCGCCCGCAGGATCAGGTTCCAGCGCGAGGCCGCCGGTCGGCACCAGCACCCGCGCATCGATCTCGAGGTCGCCCTTGGCGCGGCGACGCACGCAGGGCCAGCTCGCGCTGGCCAGGAAACCGTCGATGGCCGCGGCGACGGTGCCGGCATCCGGCCCGCCCCACGCCTCGGGGGGCAGCTGCACCCGGTAGTCGAAGCGCTCGACCAGCTGGTCGATGGCCGCGGGCGCCTGGCCGCCGATCACGACGGCCCGGCGGATCATCAGGTCCGCCGGCAGCTCCGCGTTCAGGCGCTGCACCCACCCGGGCACCTGTCCCTCGAACGCGATGTCCAGGCACTCCCGCTCCCCGGCCACGCCGACCGGCAGCGGGGGCCCGAACCTCATCAATGGATGCGGATGATAGCCCTTGCTGTATGCAGCAGGCAAGCCGGAACGTCGCAAGGCCAGCTGGAACTGGCGCTGGAAGTCCAGATGACCGAGGAAGATCAGGTCGCCGGTCTTCCGGTACTCGACCCGGTACCAGCACTTGGCCGCCGCCTGGTGCCGCCAGGCGCGCCACTTGGCCGCCTCCTGGGCCGGGTCCTCGGGGTCGGCGTTGCGGGGGTCGAAGGACGGAACTTCGGCCGGATCGTCCCGGTCCGCGACCACGGCAGGCCCCTCCACCTGGTCCCCGGGCGCCTCGGCCTGCAGGGCCTCGAGCTTGGCGAAGATGTGCTGGATGTCCCCGTCGCAGGCGGCGCAGTTGTAGCAGGAGCCCTCGAGGCGGCAGTCGTGCAGGGTCGCCGCCCGCTGGGCCCGGTGCCAATCCTTGGCCAGGAAGGACCGGTCCACGCCGCAGTCGACCGAGTCCCAGGGCAGGGGCGCCTGGGGATCGCGCGGGGCGAGGTACGCCGCCGGGTCGACCCCGACCGCGGCGAAGGCCCGCTCCCAGGTCGCGAAGTGGAAGTGCTCGTCCCAGCCGTCGAAGCGGGCGCCCTGGCGCCAGGCCTCGACCACGGCGGGCGCCAGCGCGGCGTCGCCCAGGCCCAGGATGCCCTCGAGCGCCGACACCGAGGGGTCGCGCAGGCTGACCTTGACCTTCAGGCGGCGCAGGCGCTTCTCGAGGTACTGGTTGCGGCGCTCGATCTCCTCGCGCGCGATCTGCCCGGCCCACTGGAAGGTGGTGTGCGCCTTGGGCGAGAACGGCGAGATGGACACGTGCACCTGCGCGCCGCCCCGCGGGGCGAGCCCCACCACCCGGCCCACCAGGGCCACCAGCTCGTCCAGGTCCTCGTTGGTCTCGGTGGGCAGGCCGATCATGAAGTAGAGCTTCACCGTCTTGACGCCGGCGCGCAGGGCCTGACCCGCCGTGGTCACGACGTCGTCCTCGGTGATGTTCTTGTTGATGACGTCGCGCAGCCGCTGGCTGCCCGCCTCGGGCGCGAAGGTGAAGCTCGAGGGCTTCTCGCGGCCGATGCGGTC
>DAOPJF010000327.1:0-3759 GCA_035399525.1 Candidatus Krumholzibacteriia bacterium
CCGCCCTCGCCCTGGATGCACTCGAGGATGACGGCGGCCGTCTGCGGACCCACGCCGGCCTCGAGGGCCGCGACGTCGTTGAACGGCAGCGACCGGCAGCCGTCCAGGAACGGCCCGAAGCCGTCGCGGTAGCCCGGGCGGTCCATGACCGACAGGGCGCCGAAGGTGCGGCCGTGGAAGGCGCCGCCGAAGCCGACGATCTCGCGGCGGCCGCGCGGCCCGCCCCACAGGCGGGCGATCTTCAGCGCGCCCTCGACGACTTCGGCGCCGCTGTTGGCCAGGAAGACGCGCGCCATCCCGCTGTGGCGCAGCAGCAGGGCGGCCAGGTGCTCCTGCGGCTCCTGCTGGAAGTAGTTCGACACGTGGATGTACCGCCGGGCCTGGTCCGTGATGGCCGCGACCACGCGGGGGTGGCTGTGGCCCAGCGCGTTGACGGCGACGCCGGCGAACAGGTCCAGGTACTCCCGGCCGTCCTCCGTATAAATGTGGACGCCTTCGCCCCGCGTCGGGCGCAGGGGGAGACGCTTGTAAGTGTTGAAAAACAAGTTGTTTGCGTTGTCGGCGGCGGCCATCGGGTCCTCCCCGGAAAATTGTGCTTGCATAATTATGCATCATGATGCATAAATATGCAACCATGAATGACCAGTCGAAACTGCGCGTGGCTGTCGTCGGCGCCTCCGGTTACTCCGGGGGCGAATTGCTGCGCCTGCTGGCCGGCGCCCCGGACGTCGAGATCGTCGCGACCACCGGCTTCGGCCAGGTGGGGCGCACCGTCGGCGAGGCCCACCCGTTCCTGGCCGGGCGTGTCGACCTTCCCCTGACCTCCTATGCCGCCGAGGCGCTGTTCGGGCTCGACTGCGTGTTCCTGGCCTTGCCTGCGGGCGAGTCGATGCGCGTCGTGCCCCAGCTGCGGGACCGGGTCGGATGCATCATCGACCTGGGCGGCGACCTGCGGCTGGCCTCGGCCGCCGAGTACGAGCGGTTCTACGGCCGCATCCACGAGGCGCCCGACCTGCTGGGGCAGGCGGTGTACGGGCTGCCCGAGCTGAACCGCGCCCGCATCCGGGGCGCGCGGCTGATCGCCAACCCGGGGTGCTACCCGACCAGCGCCATCCTGGCGCTGCTGCCCGCCCTCGAGCAGGGCCTGGTCGAGCGCGGGGGTCTGGTCATCAACGCGCTGTCGGGGATCTCGGGCGCCGGCCGCACGGCCAAGGCCGAGATGAGCTTCACCGAGTTGAACGAGAACGTGCGCGCCTACCGCGTCGAGGACCACCAGCACCGTCCGGAGATCGCCGCCGCGCTGGCGCAGGCTGCCGGCGGGCCGGTGTCGCTGACCTTCGTGCCGCACCTGCTGCCGGTCACGCGGGGCATCTACACCACGGCGACGGCCGACCTGGCCCAGCCGGTGAAGGCCGACCGAGTGCGCGACATCTACGCGCGGCGCTACGCCGAGGAGCCCTGCGTGCGCTTCGCCGACCGCGTGCCCGAGCTGCGCGCCGTGCAGCACACCAACTTCTGCGACGTCGGCGTGTTCGTCGACGAGGCCGCGGGCAAGCTGGTGGCCATCGCCGCCATCGACAACCTGGTCAAGGGCGCCGCCGGCCAGGCGGTGCAGAACATGAATCTCGCGCTCGGACGTCCCGAGCGTTCACTCCTGCCCTAGCACACGAGGTCGCAACGATGGATGTCGTCCGGGTGGGCGTCACCGCCCCCAAGGGTTTCCGGGCCGCGGGCCTGCACTGCGGCGTGAAGAAGGCGCGCAAGGACGTGGCGCTGGTGGTCAGCGACACCCCGGCCGTGGCCGCGGCCATGTTCACCACCAACATCGTGGCCGCCGCGCCGGTGGTGGTCGGGCGCCAGCAGATGCACGGCTCGCCGACCATGAGGGCCATCGTCATCAACAGCGGCAACGCGAACGCCTGCACGGGCGAGCGCGGGCTCGAGGACGCCTGGACGATGGTGCGCGACGCGGCCGAGGCCGCGGGCGTCGCGCCGTCCGAGGTGCTCGTGGCCTCGACCGGCGTCATCGGCCAGTACCTGCCCATGGAGAACGTGCGCCGCGGCATCCGCGCGGCGGCCGAGGTGCTGGGCTCGGACGGTTCGGGCGCGGCCGAGGCGATCCGCACCACCGACACCTTCGCCAAGGAGACGGCGGTGCGCTGCGTCGTGGGCGACACGCGCGTCACCGTGGGCGGCATGGCCAAGGGCTCGGGCATGATCGCGCCGAACATGGCCACCATGCTGGCCTTCGTCACCACCGACGCGGCCGTCACGCCCGAGGTGCTGGACGCGGCGACTCGGCAGGCGGTGGACCGCTCGTTCCATCGCATCTCGGTGGATGGCGACACCAGCACCAACGACATGGTGGCCGTGCTGGCCAACGGCCAGGCGGGCAACGCGCTCATCGACACGGTGGGCGGGCCGGGCTACGACGCGTTCTACCTGGCGCTCGAGCACGTCATGATCACGCTGGCCAAGATGATCGTCATGGACGGCGAGGGCGCGACCAAGTTCGTCGAGATCCGCGTCGCGGGCGCGGCCGACGAGCAGGCCGCGTCGCAGGCGGCCCGCACGGTGGCGAACTCGAACCTGGTCAAGACCGCCATCCACGGCCAGGACGCCAACTGGGGCCGCATCCTGGCCGCCCTGGGCCGCTCGGGCGCGGCCTTCGACCCCGAGCAGGCCGAGATCGACTTCGGCGACGTGCCCATCCTGCGCAGCGGCTACCGCATCGACTTCTCCGAGGAGGCCGCGGCCGAGGTGCTGTCGGGCCGCGACATCGCCGTGAACATCCGGCTGGGCGACGGGCCCGGCGAGGCCGTGTTCTGGACCTGCGACCTGTCCAAGGACTACGTGGACATCAACGCCAGCTACCGCAGCTGACGCCGGAAGGACGGACGACGCGATGACCTCCCTCGCCGACAAGACCGCCGTGCTGGTCGAGGCCCTGCCCTACATCCAGCGCTACGAGCGGACGACCTTCGTCGTGAAGTACGGCGGGGCGGCCATGACCGACGACGGCCTGAAGGAGACCTTCGCCCAGGACGTCACGCTGCTGAAGAAGATCGGCGTGCGCATGGTCATCGTGCACGGCGGGGGCCGCGACATCACCGACCTGGCCGGGAAGCTGGGCCTGGAATCACGCTTCGTCGAGGGCGTGCGCTACACCGATCCGCCCATGATGGGGGTGGTGCAGATGGTGCTGGGGGGGCGCACGAACCAGGACATCGTCGCGCGCATCAACCGGCACGACGGCGGCGCCGTGGGCCTGACCGGCGTGGACCACTCGCTGCTGCGGGTGCGCCGCAGCGAGGGCACGGACGGCGCCGACCTGGGCCTGGTGGGCGAGGTCGAGAAGGTCGACGTCGCGTTCCTGGCGGGCCTGCTGGACCAGGACGTGCTGCCGGTGATCGCGCCCCTGGGCGTCGATGCCGAGGGCCGCATGCACAACGTGAACGCCGACACCGCGGCCGGGGCCATCGCCGAGGCCCTGAAGGCCCGCAAGCTGGTCTATCTCAGCGACATCCCGGGCGTGATGGCCGACGGCGAACTGCTGCCGTCCCTGGACCGGGCCCGCGCCACCGAACTGGTGCAGACAGGCGTCATCGACGGCGGTATGCTTCCCAAGCTGCGCTCGGCGTTCGCCGCCCTGGATGCGGGCGTGCGCAAGGTGCACATCATCGACGGGCGGGTGCAGCACTCGTTGCTGCTGGAGATCTTCACGCGCGAGGGCGTGGGCACCGAGATCGTGCCCTGAGC
>DAOPJF010000328.1:0-3753 GCA_035399525.1 Candidatus Krumholzibacteriia bacterium
CGGGCGCCAGTTGCGCCGCCACCTCGCCCAGCAGGGCTGGCGGATCGATGAACTGCGGATCGAGGCGCCGCCGGCCGCTGAAGGTCAGGATCTGCTCGATCAGCTCCTGGGCCCGGTCCGCCGCCTTCAGCACCCGGTCGAGGTGGTCCGAGGCCGGGCTGCCCCGCGGCGTGTCGAACTGCGCCAGCTCGGCGTAGCCCGTGATGGGCATCAGCACGTTGTTGAAGTCGTGGGCGATGCCGGCGGTGACCGCGCCCAGGGCGCGCAGGCCCTCGGTGTTGGCCAGCTTCTGCTCGAGGTCGCGGCGGGCCAGCACGGCGCTGATGCGCTCGCGGATCTCGGCGTTGAGCGCCTCGCTGGTCTCCTGCAGGGCGGTGGTGCGGACCGCGACCCGGCGTTCCAGCTCGGTGTTGGCTTCGCGCAGGCCCCGCTCGGCCTCGCGCCGGCGCGCGACGGCCACCGCCTGGCGCCAGGCCCCGGCGGCGAAGAGCAACAGCACCAGCGCCCCCGGCGCCAGGAGGTTGCCGACGAAGGCCCGCGTGTCGCGGGTCAGCGCCTCGCGCGGCGTGAACGACACCAGCTTCCAGGCGTAGTCGTCCATGGACGACGGCCGGGTCTCGCGGCCGGTCACGTCGCGGGTCGAGACCATGTCCGCCCACCGGGCTCCGAACGGGCGCAGGGTCGTGAAGGCGAAGAAGCCCGCGGGCAGCTCGAAGGCCCCCGCCTCGTCGTTCGCCATGCGGCGCCAGGCATCGGGAAAGCGGGCGTTCATGCGGCGATCCCCGCCGTCGGCATCCATGAATCCGAACTCGTCGGACGGATCCAGGCCCTTCAGCCAGAAGCCGTCGCGGTCGAGCATCAGCATGCGGCTGGCCGAGTCGCGCTTCAGGGCCCGCACCGGATCCAGCAGCTCGGCCGCCCGGTAGTTGACGATCACCATGCCCCGCCTGCGCCCAAGGTCGTCGGCCACGGGCGTGCCGATGCGGATCATCGGCAGCAGGGGCTGCTCGATCACGCCGTGCTCGATGTTCAGGTCCAGCGGCGAGGCGAAGATCGTGCCGGGGTCGAGGGCCATGGTCATGGTGACGTAGTAACGGTCGGCCTTCGACTGCAGGCTGTCGGCGGGCACGATGGAGGTGCGGCCGCCGCGGTGGTTCACCCGCACGACTTCCATGCCCGTGTCGTCGAGGTACCGCACCTGGTCGTAGATGCGCTTGTAGTGCGCGAGATCCGCGAACTCGGCGCCGACGGCGGCGGCGAGTCCGGGCGAGGGCCCGGAGGCCAGCTGCCGCACCCTGGCGTTGCGCGCGAGCACCTGGACGTCGGCCACGATCGAGTCGCACAGGCGGGCGACGAAGATCTGCTGCTCGCGCACGACGTGGGATTCCTCGTAGGCCATCGTCGCGCTGCGGCGCCGGTCGTGCTCAATCGTCATGCCGACCAGGAGGGCCGCCACGAGCACGACTCCCGGCAGGAAGTAGGCGAGGAATGACCGCGTGCGTTCCATGCACGTCTCCTCGGCGGCGCACGGGCCGCGGCAAGAGTGGGCTCCCAGTCGATGGTAGCACACCCACCGGCTCCGGCGAAGCCCGGCGTGGGCCGTTCCAAGGCGGGCTTTTCGTGCTATCATGAAGGGCGACCCACCCCAACCCCGGAGCCGGTCCCGTGCGGATGAACGGACGATTCCTGCTGGTGATGCTCGGCCTGGCGCTTGGCGCCGGGTCGGTCCGGGCCGGGGATTCCCGACCGGTCTGGGTGTTCTTCGACGAAGCCGCCGTGGCGGCCGGATTCGTTGCGACAGCCGACGACCCGGCGGTCGGCCTCGACCCGCCCGTCGTGGCGGCGACCACCCGCGCGGACGGCCTCCGGGCTGCCGCGCTGGCGGCGGCCGCCACCACCGGCGCCCACCTGCGCCATGTCAGCCGCTGGCTCGACGCCGCCAGCTTCGACGCCACGCCGGCCCAGGAACGGGCCCTGGCCGCCCTGCCCGGGGTGGGGCACGTGCAACCGGTGGCCCGGGGGCAAAGGCCCGAACCGGTGCCGACGCGCCCGCTGGCGGCGCTGCCCGTGCCCGACAAGGCTGCCGCCACGGACCTCGACTACGGCTACAACCTGCCCGGCATGCTGCAGGTGAACGTGCCGCTGGTGCACGCCCTGGGCCTCAGGGGACGGGGCGTGGTCGTCGGCGTGATGGACGGCGGCTTCGATACGGGGCACGAGGCCTTCCAGGGCCTCGTGGTGCTGGGCGCCTGGGACTTCGTCAACGGCGACCCGGTGGTGGCCGACGAACCGGGCGATCCCATGGGCGCCGACGCCCACGGCACGATGGTGCTGTCGGCCCTCGCGGCCCGCAAGGCGGGGCACCTCATGGGGCCGGCTCCCGACGTGGCCGTGCTGCTGGCCAAGACCGAGGATGCCGCCGACGAGCAGCCCATCGAGGAGGACCACTGGCTCGCCGGCCTGGAGTGGCTCGAGGCCAACGGGGCCGACGTGGTCACCTCGTCGCTGATCTACTACGACTGGTACGACTTCGCCGACCTGGACGGCCACACCGCCGTCACCACCCGTGCCGCGGCGGCGGCGGCGGCCCGCGGCGTGCTGATCCTCAACGCGGCCGGCAACAACCGCACCACCACCGGCACCCTGGGCGCCCCGGCGGACGCCGACAGCATCATCACCGTCGGCGCGGTCAGCACCGGCGGCTCGACCACCTGGTTCTCGTCGCCCGGACCCACGGCCGACGGCCGCATCAAGCCCGACGTCGCCGCCCAGGGGCTGAACAATCCGGTGGCCGACCCCGTCGATCCCTTCGCCTACCTGGAGGCCAGCGGCACCTCGTTCGCCACGCCGCTGGTGGCGGGCGTGGCGGCGCTGGTGCTCGAGCGTGCTCCCGGGCTGACCAACCTGCAGGTGCGCGACGCCCTGCGCGAGACGGCCAGCCATCCCGGCGCGCCCGACAACGACCAGGGCTGGGGCGTCATCGACGCGCTGGCGGCGGTGCGGTACTGGGGCCCGGTGTTCGCGCACCTGCCCGTGCCCGACACCGAGGACCCCGGCGGCCCCTTCGGCGTGGGCGCCATGGCCACGGCGGTGCACGGGCTGGACGAGGCCTCGCTGGTCGTGCGCTGGCGGGCCGCGGGCGGCGCGTGGCAGACCGTGCCGCTGGTGCCCACCGGCGGCGGGCCGGTGGCCTACTTCGCCGAGATCCCCGGCCAGCCGTCGGGCACGGTCGTGGACTACTACCTCGAGGGCACCGACCTGGCGGGCGTCACCGTCACCGAGCCCGTGCGGGCGCCGACGCGCCTGCACACGTTCCGCGTGGGGCCGGACACCACGCCGCCGGTCATCAGCCACGTGCCCCTGGGCAACCAGGCCCTGAGCCACTGGCCGCCGACGGTGCGCTGCACGGCGACCGACAACCTCGGCGTGATGTCGGTGATGCTGTACTGGAGCCTCAACGGCGGACCGGTCCAGGGCCCGGTGGGCCTGCTGCCCATGGGCGGCGACGACGCATGGGTGCTGCAGCCCAACTGGGGCGCGGGCGTCGCTGCCGGGGACCATGTCGCCTACTGGCTGACGGCCACCGACCGGGCGGCCGCGGCCAACACGACCACCACGGCCCAGTACGACATCCAGGTCCTGGCCGTCGCCGACGACGACACGGTGCTGACCGACAGCCCGGGCCAGTTCATTCCCGACGGCACCGCCAGCGGCCTGGTGCGCGTGCTGTTCCTGGATGCACCGGCGACGCCG
>DAOPJF010000329.1:0-2879 GCA_035399525.1 Candidatus Krumholzibacteriia bacterium
AGTTGGGGCCGCTCGGCGTCCATGGGTTCAACACATTGCGGGGCAATCTCTTATGGCCATGAAACACAATCTCAGAGGCACGACCATCGCGATCCAGGGCGGCCGGCGGTCGTACAGCGACCTCGCCCTGGACCGCATGCTCGCCGACCCGGCCTCGGAAGGCGGCACCGCCCCCTGCGAGCGCCTCTACCTCGAGAGCTTCGCCGCCGCCGCCGGGGCCGTCGCCTCGGGCGCGGCGGACCAGGCCCTGCTGCCCATCGAGAACATGCTGGCCGGCAGCCTGAACGAGGTGTACCGGCTGATCGATGCGCACGCGCTGGTGATCGTCGCCGAGGACGTGCTGCCCATCGACCACTGCCTGGCCGCGCACCCGGGCACCGACCCGGCGGCGGTGCGCCGGGTGCTGTCGCATCCGGTGGCCCTGCAGCAGTGCGAGCGGTGGCTGGGCGAGCATGCGGGCTGGACCGTCGAGAGCCGCAGCGACACGGCGCGCGCGGCCGAGGCGGTGGCGGCCGCCGGCCGGGGCGATACGGCGGCGATCTGCTCGGCGGCCTGCGCGGCCGAGCTCGGCCTGGTGGTGATCGCGCGCGGCATCGCCGACAGCGACGACAACAGCACGCGCTTCGTGCTGGTCGGCCGGGCGCCCGCGGCATCGGACCACGCCCGGCCGGGGCGCACGTCGCTGATGTTCACGGTGGTCAACCGTCGGGGTGCGCTGGCGCGCTGCCTCGAGGTGTTCGCCCGCCGTGACCTGAACCTCAGCAAGCTCGAGAGCCGGCGTCGGCCCGGCACGGCGGGCGACTATCTCTTCTACCTCGACGTCGACGCCTGGGCCGACGAGCCGCAGCTGGCCGCCGCGCTGCCCGAGGTGCAGGCGTTCACCCACGCCTTCCGGGTGCTGGGCAGCTATGCGCGGCACGATGCGGCCGGGTCGTCCGGCTGACGCGCCGGGGCCGCGTCACTCGCCGCCGTCGCTCGGCGCGACCGGCCGGCCCGGAGCCGCGTGCACGACCAGGTTGCCGCCGGTGATCGTCTTGCGGCACAGGTGCGGCCAGGCCGCCAGGTCGTCGATGGACGGACGGTTGGCGCTGTCGGCCAGGAACCACTTCCAGGTGATGCCGTCGGCCAGGGCGCCGGGCGAGCCGGCGTCGTGGGCCTTCAGCGCGATGGCCTGGCCCACGCGGCAGGTGCGGCCGGTGGCGCCCGGACCGCCGCCCATGCCGCCGTCGTCGTGGCCGCCGTCGGTGCAGCCGCCCTCCTCGTGGTCGCCGGCGCAGCCGCCGTCGTGGCCGTCGTCGTGCTCGTCGGCGCAGCCGCCGTCGTCGCCGGTGCATCCCTCGTCGTGACCGCCGCCGGGGCCGCCCCCGCAGCCCTTGGAGTCGGCGGTCACCACGCCCGTCATCCACACGCGGTCCTCGACCGGATCGACGACGACACCATCGGCCGTCGCGGTCACCTCGCGGTGCACCGAGCCGTCGGCGTCCTGCACGCTGAACACGAAGGTGCCGCGGGCGGGATGGCGCGCGTCGGCCTCGTGGACGGCGAAGTGCACCACCGCCACGCGCGTGCTGTCGGCGCCGGGCGAGGCGGCGTTGCCGTTCCAGAGGAGCACGACCTCCCCCGTGGCGTGGTTGCCGCGGGCGGGCGCACCCTCCTGGTCGCCCACGGCCAGGGCTGCGGGATCGGCCGGCGCCTCGGCGGGCGGGGCCAGCGTCTCGGAGCAGCCGGCTCCGAGGGCCAGGACGACGATGATGGACAGGAACAGCGGGGACAGGCCATGCGTGGTCTTCATGGGTACCCTCCTTACCCAGGCCGATCGTCATGGAGTTCCGTGGCGGAATGGCGACCCGGACGGCGGGCAGGGCGGGCAGGGATGCGGGGCGGCGCCCGGATCAGGGAGATCCTAGCACCGCCCTGCGGTTTTGAAAAGATACTTTCGTTAATTAACGGCCGTCGCCGGCATCGGGAAGCGCAGCACCACCGGGCGGTGGTCGCTGATCTTCAGGTAGTAGGCGCTCAGGCCGCCGCTGACGCCGTTCTCGATGGGCACGACCTCGGTCAGCGCCTCGGGGGCGCTGCAGGCCTCGAACAGCTCGGGCGTGACCAGGATGTGGTCGATGTGGCTCGGGTAGCTCGGGTAGGAATGCAGGCCGTCCGGATCCTGGGCAATTGCCAGATCGACGAAGCGCCAGGCCGCCGGGGCATTCAGGAAGTCGGCGAACACGTTGCCTGCTTCCGAATCTGTCAATTCATCGTTCCAGTCGCCGACCGTGATGACCGGAGTGCCGGCACGGTTCAACTCGATGTACTCGGCCAGGAGGCGGCAGGCGTCGCGGCGGCGCGTGGTCTCGTCCCACGGGTCGGTCTCGTCGATGACGCTGTCGCCACAACATTTCAGGTGGTTGTTGATGACGGCGAACGGCGCACCGTCCCAGGTCGCTTCCAGGACGAACGGGCTCCGGGGAAACTCCCGTGCGTTCGCGGAATAGATCTCGTGGGCCGACGTGATTGCCAGGTGCGCGCCGGGACGGTAGACGAACGCCAAATTCTGGTCATAGGGCGCGCTGGTGGCGCGCACGCCCTCCCAGCCGTCAAGGGCATTCAGCAGGTCGGCGAAGGCCGCGGCGTCCACCACTTCCTGCAAGGCGACGATATCTACGTCGAGCCCCTCGATGGCCTGTGCCACGAGGTCCGTGGTCGTGGCACCCGCCACGGGAAACATCTCCAGGTTCCAGGTGGCGACCTCGAGCGTCGAGTCCGTACCGACGCTCAGGGCCGCGAACGGGTTGCCGGGCGGCGGCGCGTCGCCGGCCGGCATTGGCACGCGCAGCACCACCGGGCGGTGGTCGCTGATCTTCAGGTAGTAGGCGCTCAGGCCG
>DAOPJF010000329.1:2979-3735 GCA_035399525.1 Candidatus Krumholzibacteriia bacterium
TGACGCCGTTCTCGATGGGCACGACCTCGGTCAGCGCCTCGGGGGCGCTGCAGGCGGCGAAGAGCTCGGGCGTGACCAGGATGTGGTCGATGTGGCTCGAGTACTTCGGGTACGACTTCAGCGCGCTCGGGTCCTGGGCCAGGGGCAGGTCGACGAAGCGCCACGTCGCGGGCGCATCCAGGAAGTTGGCGAAGACGTTGTTCGCCTCGGCATCGGTGAGCTCGTCGTTCCAGTCGCCGACGGTGATGACCGGCGTGCCGGCCCAGGTCCCGGAGATGTAGTCGGCCAGCATCAGGCAGGCATCGCGGCGGCGTGTCTCTTCATCGTAGGGATTGCTGGCGTCGAGGATGCCGTCCCCCGACGCCTTCAGGTGATTATTGATGATGACGACAGGTTGACCATTCCACGTGGCGCTAAGGACCAGCGGCGAGCGCGGGAATTCGCGACTGTCGTGCTCATAGATCTCGATGAAGTTCACGTTGTCGAGGCGACCGTCGGTACGGTAGAGGAACGCCAGGTTCTGGTCATAAGGTGCACCGGTCGCCCGATATCCCGCCCAACCGTCGAGCGCCGCCAGAACGTTGCCGAACGCCGCGTCGCTCACGATCTCCTGCAGGGCAATGATGTCAACGTCCAGGCCCGCGGCCGCCTGCGCTACGAGCTCTACCGTGGCATCCCCGGATGCAGGGAAGTTCTGCAGGTTCCAGGTCATGACCTCGAGGGTCGAATCCGTGCCCACCGCCAGCGATGCAAACG
>DAOPJF010000330.1:0-3733 GCA_035399525.1 Candidatus Krumholzibacteriia bacterium
GCAGGCTGGGCTCCTGGCTCCAGGGCACGATGTCGACGCGCTCGCCCGCGAGCTCGCGGGTGACGGCCTGCACGCGGCTGCCCTTCATGCCCACGCACGACCCCACGGGGTCGACGCGGTCGTCGTGGCTGACCACGGCGATCTTCGAGCGCGTGCCCGGCTCGCGGGCCACGGCCTTGATCTCGACGATGCCCTCCTGGATCTCGGGCACCTCCTGGTCGAACAGCGCCTTCAGGAAGCCCGGGTGGCTGCGCGAGAGGATGACCTGCGGACCCTTGGCGCTGTCGAGCACCTCGGTGATGAAGGCGCGGATGGTCTTGCCCTGGTGCAGCTTCTCGCCCCGGATCTGCTCGCGGAACGGCATCAGCGCCTCGGTGCGGCCGAGGTTCACCAGCACGTTGCCGCGGTCGACCTGCTGGACCGTGCCGACGATGATCTCGTTCACGCGGTCCTTGTACTCCTCGAAGATCTGGGCGCGCTCGGCCTCGCGCACCTTCTGCACGAGGATCTGCTTCGCGACCAGGATGGCGTTGCGGCCGAACTCCTCGAGCGGCAGCTCCCAGCGCACCTCGTCGCCGATCTCGACCTCGTCGCCGAACTCGATCTGCGCCTCTTCCAGCGAGATGTCGGTGTCCGGGTCGTCGACCTCGTCGACCACCGTCTTGACCTGCTCGACGACCATCTGGCCCGTGGCCGCATCGACGCGCGCGTCGATGTTGGCCTCGGCCCCGAGCTTCTTGCGCGCGGCGGACTGCAGCCCGGCCTCGAGCGACTCGATGATGATGGCCTTGTCGATGTTCTTCTCCCTGGTGATCTCGGCCAGGGCGTTCAGGACGTTGTGATCCATGACTCGCGTCTCTCCCGTTCCCGTGTTCGGGTCAGCTGGACTCGCCGGACGAACCGTCGTCCGCGTCCGGGTCCTCGCCGCCGCGCTTGCGCGGCCGCGACCGGCCGCCCTTGCGGTCGGCGCGTTCGGCGCGCTCGGCCCGCTTGTCGTCCTTCCGACGGCGGCGGTCGGCGTTGATCAGCGCCTGGACGTCGAATTCCGGGTCCAGGTTCGCCTCGCGGAGCTCGCCCGCACGCACGGTGCGCGGGACGGCATCCTCGCCCCGGGGCACCACCGTCAGCACGCCGTCGGCGTAGGCCTCCAGGCGCCCCTTGAGGCGGCCCTCGGCGGTCTTCAGCTCGACGTCCTGCCCCACCGCGGCGGCGAAGTGGGCATCGGTGCGCAGCGGCCGGCGGATGCCCGGCGACGACACCTCGATGACGTACTGGTCCGCGAACAGGTCGGCCTCCTCCAGGAGCATGCCGACGGTGCGCGCGGCCTGGGCGCACTGGTCGAGGTTGATGCCGCCATCCACGAGGTCGACGTACACGCGGACCTGGTAGCGGCCCCCGCCCTGGAAGATGCGCACGTCCAGGAGGTCGAACCCCGCCGGCGCCAGCTCGGGCTCGAGCAGGGCCAGGATGCGGGCGGCCATCGCCCACCTGTCCATTCGCTCGGTCGCGCTCACGACGCCGTTTCCTCCGCATAGAAAAAGAAGTGGACTTGCGCCCACCTCGAAGCAGTCCACCCGGCTGTGGGGGGACGAAGACCACCGGGAATATATCCCCGCGCAGGGCCCTGTGCAAGCTAAAACAGGGCAAACAGGCGGTTAGCCGTCGAGCGCGCTAGCCGGCCTGCAGCGGCAGCGCCCGCGCGAACCCTTCCTCGAGGGCCCGCCGCACCAGGCGCCCGTCGGGGCCCTCGAGCCGCGGATCCTCGGCCAGCAGCCCGCGGGCGTCATCGCGGCAGACCTGAACCATTTCATTGTCCCGTAACGGGTTAGCCAACCTGAACCCCGGCGCCCCGTGCTGGCGCACCCCCCAGGCGTCGCCGGGACCGCGCCGGCGCAGGTCCTCCTCGGCCAGGGCGAAGCCGTCGGCGTGCCCGGCGAAGAAGGCCAGCCGCTGCCAGGCCTCGTCGCCCAGGAACCGGTCCACCACCAGCCAGCAGGTCGAGGCCGCCGATCCCCGGCCCACCCGCCCCCGCAGCTGGTGCAGCTGGGCCAGCCCGAAGCGCTCGGGGTTGTGGATCACCAGCCGCGACGCGTTGGGCACGTCCACGCCCACCTCGACCACCGTCGTGGCCACCAGCACGTCCAGCCGCCCGGCGGCGAAGTCGTCCATGACCGCGTCCTTCTCGCGCGCCTTCAGCTTGCCGTGCAACAGGCCCACCCGGCGGTCGGGGAAGACCTCGGCCGCCAGCCGCGCGTGCTCGGCCACCGCAGCCTTGAGGTCCTGCCCCTCGGTCTCCTCGATGACCGGGTGGATGACGTAGGCCTGCCGGCCGGCGGCCACCTCGGCCCGCAGGTCGTCCCACACCCGGTCCTCGTCCGCGTCCTTGACCAGGTGCGTGGCGATGGGCGTGCGCCCGGGCGGCAGCTCGTCGATGACCGACAGGTCCAGGTCGCCGTACAGGGTCAGCGACAGGCTGCGCGGGATGGGCGTGGCGCTCATGACCAGCACGTGCACGGCGCGGCCGCCGTCGCGATCCTCGGCCCCCCGGCTGCGCTGCCGCACGCCGAAGCGGTGCTGCTCGTCGACGATGGACAGCGCCAGCCGCGGCATGGCCACGTCGTCCTGGATCAGCGCGTGCGTGCCCACCAGCAGGTCCACCTCGCCCGCGCCCGCCGCGGCCAGGATGGCCCGCCGCTCGGCCGCCGGCGTCGAACCGGTCAGCGTCTCGACCACCACGCCCAGGGGCTCGGCCAGGCGGCGCAGCGACTTGCCGTGCTGCCGGGCCAGCACCTCGGTGGGCGCCATCAGCAGCGCCTGCCAGCCCTGCTCGATGACGAACAGCGCGGCGATCAGCGCCACCAGCGTCTTGCCCGAGCCCACGTCGCCCTGCAGCAGGCGGTGCATGGCGGTGCCCGAGCGCAGGTCGGCCAGGATGTCCGCCAGCACCCGCCGCTGGGCGCCCGTCAGCGCGAAGGGCAGGCCCTCGACCAGGCGCCGGGTCAGGTCGCCGGGCTTCTGCAGCGCCACCCCCGGCAGGGCCCGCCGCGACTCGCGGCGCAGGGCCATCAGCACCTGGATGGTGAACAGCTCCTCGTACACCAGGCGCCGGCGGGCCGCCTCGAGCTCGGCCTGCGATCCGGGGAAGTGCACCGCGCCCAGGGCCTCGGCCCGGGCGGGCAGGCGGCGGCGGCGGCGCAGGGTCTCGGGCAGCGACTCGGGCAGGTCCGGCCCCAGCCGTTCGAGGGCCTGGTGCACCAGGCCCCGCAGCCAGTGCTGCCCCACGCCGCTGGTCAGGGGGTAGACCGGCACCAGCCGCCCCGTGTGCAGACCCGCGGGCGCGTCCGGGTCGTCGGCCTCGAGCACCTCGTAGTCGGGATGGGCCAGCTGCCGCTGCCCCCCGTGGGCCTGCACCAGCCCGCTGGCCACCACGCGGGCGCCGGGCCGGAACTGCTTCAGGACGTACCGCTGGTTGAACCAGACGCAGAACACCACGCCCGTGTCGTCGCCCAGGCTGACCGTCTGCAGGGTGCCGCCGCGCCGGGTGCGCCGCTCGCCCGAGGTCAGGACTTCGCCCTGGATGGTGGCCTCCTGCCCGGGGCGCAGCCGGCCGATGGGTACGGTCGAGGTCCGGTCGAACCAGCGGCGGGGGTAGTGGGCCAGCAGGTCGCCCACCGTGGCGATGCCCAGGCGGTCCAGGGCCCGGGCCCGGGCGGGGCCCACGCCCTTGAGGAAC
>DAOPJF010000331.1:0-3717 GCA_035399525.1 Candidatus Krumholzibacteriia bacterium
GTGCCGTCGCTGAACGACGCGGGGTTCGACCAGTCGGCCGCCGTCGTGTCGTCCTGGTAGATGGTCACGATGCCGTCGCCGAAGGTGCTGGTCGTGCCGGCGACGAGCACCGGCAGGCTGCTGACGACGATGGTGTACTCGTAGTTGGCGAAGTCCAGCGGCAGCGGCGTGGCCACGGCGCTGCCGCCCACGATCAGGCCGCAGGCCAGGGCGTCGCCCGGCGCGGCCGGGACCAGGGCCTGGGCGTCGAAGTCGAACATCTGCACGGCCGAGGCGGACGTGGCGAACACGGTGCCGGCCAGCAGGAGGGTGACGATCGCAATCTTCTTCATGGTGGCGTGTCCTCCGCTTGGGAAAAGGGGGTGCGGGCGCAGGGGCGCCGGGCTACCGGTTCGGGTTGAACAGCTGCTTCAGCGAGCCCCAGCTGACGTCCTCGGACGCGACGGTGTTCTCGACCTCGAGCGAGCCGTCGACCTGCAGGTCGTAGCCGTCGGGGATCTGGGCGCCCGTCGGGTCGCCGAAGGTGCCGCTGAAGGTGTAGGCGCAGTTCGAGCAGGGTCCGGCCACGGCCGAGCCGCCGGTGCCGTCGATGAAGCCCTCGTACACGCCGTAGCCGGCAGGCGAGATGATCACCGTGAAGGACGTGAACACGCCCGAGAACACGAGGCTGCCGTCGGTGAAGGTCGAAGGCACCGTGCCGTTGGCGGGGTACGTGCCCCAGTCGTGGTCGGGGGACGGGTCGGCGTAGATGGCGATGGTGCCGCCGCTGTAGCTGATGATGGTGTTGCCGGTCATGCCGTCGATGGCGGCGCCGGTGCTCTGCAGGCCGTCGATGTACAGCGTGGCCTCGTGGGTGCCGAGGTTCACCTCGAACAGGGGATCGATCTGCGTGACGACGGTCGCCACCGAGAGCTGGTCACCGGGCTGGCTGACGGCCAGGCCGCCGGTCTCCCAGGCGAAGCCGACGTAATCGACGGAGGCCGCGCGGGCGGCGCCGCCGGCGCCGGCCAGCACCAGGGCGGCGGTGGCGAGGGCGAGGGACTTGCGGAGCTTCATGGGTCGGATACCCCCTGGACTCGTGCGTGAAGGTGTGAATCGGCGACGGCCTGCGTGACCGCCGTTTCCTGACACGCGGGGACAACGAATCGGGGGCCCCCTCCGGTTCCCGTGATGCGAAAAAATCGGAGGAATTTTCTAAGATATTTTTAGATATTTTGATTTCAACGACTTGTCCTGGCCGTCAGGGCGCCCAGCCGGCGGCGCGGCGACGTCGGGAGCGCGCGCTCGTGCATGCCGTCGGGGCCGGATGCTGCGGCTGAATCCGACCTCCGAGTGGGTGCTGATGCCATGGCCGATGCCGTCCCGGAGCCCGGCGTCGTTGCGGATCTTCTTGCAGGACATGCAGATGGGCAGGAGGTCGATCAGGTGGGCCATCCGTTGTGCGCCAGTGGCAGAATTCTTCGCCCAAGGCTGGCGACGGATCGGCAAAGATGTGCTAAAATATAAACAGGTTCGGAGCGGAATCTCCTCCCACAGGAGGCCCCACCATGAGAACCGCGACGATCATCACCATGATGGCCCTGCTGACCCTGTGCGGATCGGCCCGGGCCGACGGAAGCCCCCGAGACCAGAACCCGAATCCTCCCGTCGAACCCGCGCTGCAGGCTCCGAGCTGCGACATCACGACGCTGATGGCGCCGACGCTGGAGCGTGAGATCCAGGTGGTGCTCGACCGGGCGGCGGCCCGGGAGAAGCAACTGCTGGCCGCGCTCGTGGCGTCGACCGACGAGACCGAGTGCGTGCGGCTGGTGGCCCAGATCGATGCGCTGGACCTGCGCCGCGACCTCGACGTGCTGAAGATCCAGATCCGTCACGCGCGCAGCCGCGGGCTTTGGGACCTGGAGCGGCGGCTGCGCGAGCGGGTCGACGAGCTGACGACGGGTCGGGCGGTGGCGGGACGGTAGGCCGGCGCGCCGGCCCACCGTCCGCGAGGCGGGATCAGGCCGCGCCCCCCGAGGGGTGCGGGCCGTAGGCGTTCGATCCCGGCTGGCTGTCCTGGATGAAGAAGATGATCAGCGCGATGATGCCGATCACCGGCACCAAGGCCAGCAGCAACCACAGGCCGCTGCGTCCGGTGTCGTGGAGGCGGCGGGTCGCGACGGCGAGGCTCGGCAGCAGCACGGCCAGCCCGTACAGCGCCCCGAGGATGCCGGGGCTGCCGAACAGCGTCTCGACGAATCCGATGACGAATCCGATGACGAGGTTGATCAGGTAGAACATCCAGTACTCGCTGCGTCCGGCGCGGCCGCTGAAGACCGTGTACTTCCGCAGGACATCCGTGTAGGCATTCATGCCGTCCTCCATCGTGGTTCGGCGAGGTGGTGTGCCCGGGTCGCACGCCCGGGCTGAAGGCATCCGCGGCATCCTGCCACGGGGCTTCCCGTCTAGTCCAGCGCGCGGATGGCCAGGTCGTCGAACCAGGCCCGGCCGCCGCGGTTGGCCGGGGCCATCGCGCCGGCGCGCACGCGCACCTCGGCCGTGCCCTCGGGCACCACGAAGGTGGTGCCCACCTCGGTCCAGTCGGTGGTGCCGGCGACCGGGTAGTCCTTCTGCGTCGTGGCGAATCCCAGCATCGTGTCGCGCTTGTCGTTCCAGCACTGCACGACGATCCAGGCCGGCGAGGCGAGGTTCTCGGCCCGCACCCAGCCGCTGAGCTCGTAGCGGCGACCCGCCTCGCAGCCGGCGACGGTGCTGGTCCAGTTGTAGGCGATCACGTCCTCGGGGTGGTCCTTGTCCACCGCGATGCTCACCGAGCGCTTGCCGCCGTGGGCGACCTTGTCGTCCCAGCTGAAGTCGACGTACGCCTCCGTCCTTGGCACCACGGTCGGGTACCAGTCGCCGGGGGAGCGCTCGAGCGGCGAGTGCTTCTCGAAGTCGCCGCCGGGCAGGAGATTCGCGGCGGGTTCGTCGGCGGCCAGGGCACCGCCGGCGAACAGCAGGATCATCAGCGGAACCAGGCGCAGGGCGTTCATGGCAGGTCCTTCCGATGCGATGGGGCAGGGCATACGTGCACGATGTCCGCACCTTGCCACGGCCGCCCGCGGCGGTCAACCCCGGCCGCCGTTCGAAAAGAAGGGCGCCCTCCCCGCGGGAAGGGCGCCCTGCGCGTCACGCGGCCACGCGGCGGATCAGGCTTCCTTCTCGGCCCACACGGCGATGAGGTGCAGCACCGTGTCCGAGGCCAGCTGCATGTCCTTGACGCAGATCCACTCGCCGTAGCCGTGGAAGTCCTGCTCGCCCGTGAACACGTTGGGCGTGGGCAGGCCCCTGGCCGACAGCACCGAGCCGTCGGTGCCGCCGCGGATCGAACCGCGCACCGGGTCCAGGCCCGTGCGCCGGACCGCCTCGAACGCGTAGTCCATGGCGCGCGGCTCCTTGGCCAGGTCGTACTTCATGTTCCGGTAGTACTGCTTGATCTCGACCTTGAACGACGAGCCCGGCCACTGGGCGCAGGCCTGCTCGGCGTAGCCGCGGATGGCGTCGGCCCTGGGCGCGAGGCCCTCGACGTCGAAGTCGCGGATCAGCAGCGTGACCTCGGTCTCGCTGGTGTTGCCCTTGATGCTGATGGGGTGGATGTAGCCCTGCTTGCCCTC
Source organism: Candidatus Krumholzibacteriia bacterium (assembly GCA_035399525.1). Taxonomy (GTDB): domain Bacteria; phylum Krumholzibacteriota; class Krumholzibacteriia; order LZORAL124-64-63; family LZORAL124-64-63; genus JACZKN01. The sequence continues at coordinate 3,654 of DAOPJF010000331.1, forward strand.
GGTGGTCTCGGGGGCGCCCTCGCGGGGCAGCAGCGCCAGGAACGCGCCGGCCACCTTGACCGAG
>DAOPJF010000332.1:0-3716 GCA_035399525.1 Candidatus Krumholzibacteriia bacterium
GCCGGCAGGCCCTGGGCATCGGCCTGGTGGACGACCTGGGCGGCTTCGAGCGCGCCGTCGCCTCGGCGAAGTGGACGCTGGGGCTGGACCGCAGCGACCGCATCGACCTGGTCAGCTTCGGCAAGGAGATGACCCTGTTCGAGCGCATGATCCTGCGCTCGATGCGCGAGAACGCCCAGCTGAAGGCCGCGCTGGGCAGCCTGGGCGCGGGTTGGACCGGCCTGTTGCCGGCGGGCCTGCCGCTGCCGACCCTGGCCGGGACGCTGGTGCAGGACGGGTGGCTGGCGCGGACCGCGCTGATGGACGGCCGCCCGGTGGCCATGGCACCCTACCTGCTCAAGGTGGAATAGGCGCGCCGTAACGAGACAGATCGAGCCCCGGGGGAAGGCCGTGCAGCAGCTGTGCGGCCTTCCTCTCGTCGAGGGACGGCGCATCGACCAGCGGCGGCGCCGCGCCCCACAGCACGTGGGCCCGGTCGGTGGAATGGCCCCACAGCAGCAGTGCGTGGCCCAGCTCGTGGACGAACCCGCGCACGGCGTAGACGCTGTCGCGCGCGTCGTCGTAGTTGTCGCCGGCGACGATGTGCACGCGCAGGGGATGGCCGTCGTCGTCCAGGCGCGTGATCTGCGCGTAGAGCGGCGGGCTGAGCCGGCGACCCGGCAGGTGCACCAGGCGCACGCCCCAGTCGGCGCTGTCGCTGGCGGCGAACCACGGCGGCTCGGCGCCGTCGTTCCAGCGGTCCATCGCCGCGCGCAGGCAGGCGGCCAGGTCCAGGTCGCCGGACCGGGCCGCGCCGATGCGCACGGGCACCGGCAGGCGCGGCCAGGCGGTGACCACGCCGTCGAAGCGGGGCGTCACGAGCGCGGCCAGCAGCGCGGCCACCGAGGCGTAGTCGGGCGAGGCTGCCGGCCACCGGGGCAGGGGCAGCCAGGCCGCGTCGGCCGCGCCGGCCGGCACGCGCTGCCGCTCCCACCGCTGGGTGTCGGCGGGGGCGAGCGCCACCTCCTGCCCCGGGGGCGGGGGCGGGAGCAGGCGCCAGGACCAGCGGCCCCCGCCGACGTGCAGGACGGCCTGGCCCGTGCGGCCACCGCCCTGCCAGGTCCAGGGCCAGTCCCCGGCGGGCCAGGCCAGCTTCGCCTCGGCCGCGGGCAGGGCGCCGGCGGGACCGGGCGCCGGCGGATCGGCCGGACCGCAGGCCGCCAGGACCGACGCCAGGCCCACGGTGACCGCCAGGCGCGCGCGCGAACGATCCATGATGGTTTTTTCTCTGGCCGGGAGCGGGGTTTGCGTGTTGACTGGTCGGGCCCCGTCGGGGGACGGGCAAGCCCCGGACCGGACCTGGCCGACCCCGGGAACCCGCGATCGCGCGCGGGGTTGGAACGATTTCCCTTCGGTCGCCGGGCCTCCGGCCGACAATGTCAGTCGACATGGGGGGCCGATCCGGAACCGGGCCGCGACACCGGTCCACACCGCCGGTCACCGCCGTCGGTCCACGCTACCGGGAGACAGGAACAGATGGATCCCTTCCTCGACGACGGGCAGCAAGCCAACGCCCCGGCCTTCGACCTCGGCGGCCTCTGGCGCTCGTTCTGGCGCCGCAAGCTGCTGTTCATCGTGCCGTTCGTGCTTTGCCTGGCCATGGCCCTGGTCGCCATCAAGACGATGACGCCCATGTACGCGTCGCGCGGGCAGATCTGGATCCAGACCGACTACACGCGCAGCCAGCTGCTGATCGACCCGGCGCAGGCCTACGGCCGGTCGCGCGATCCCAGCCGCGAGATCCGCGCCGAGCTCGAGACCATCCTGACCTCGCCGCACTTCCTGCAGGCGGTGGTGCGCGAGCTGGGCCTGGACAAGACCGTCAAGGCGGGCATCGAGGCGGGCGGCGGCGGCCCGGTGGACGATTCGCAGGCCGTGCTCATCGCCGAGGCGCGCCTGCGCCGCATGATCCGCCTGGAGAACTCCGGCTCGTACCTGTACGACATCGAGGTGCGGGACACCGATCCGCAGCGGGCGTTCGACCTGGCCAAGTACATCGTCGCGCGCTTCGTGGACGAGTACCGCACCGCGCGCCTGGCCTCGCGCGCCACGACCCGCGAGTTCCTCGAGACCCAGAAGGGCCAGGCCGAGACCGACCTCGCCGCGGCCGAGAAGGAGCTCTCGGACTTCATCGCCGCCATGGCGGCGACCGACGTGGTCGACTCGCGCATCAACGGCGGCAACCTGTCCATGGTCGAGGAGAAGCTCGGCCGCGTGCAGGCCCGCCACGAGGGCGCCGACGCCACCGAGTTCAACGAGCTGGCGGCGGTCGCGCGGCGCATCCTGGGCAAGGATCCTCCGGCGGCCGTGTACGCCGGCGACGCGGTGGTCAAGTCCCTCGAGGGCGAGCTCGAGGACCTGGGCGTGGACCTCTTGACGACCGACGAGTCGGATCGCGACTACCAGGACCTCGAGACGCGCCTGGGGCGCCTGCGGGTGCAGCTGAACAACCGCATCGCCGAGATGGTGGCGAACCTGCATCCGGACATCGGCCTGATGGACCGCAACCGGCTGGCCCAGTACTACTACTCCTACGTGTACCGTTCGGTCGAGCTGCAGGTGCTGCGCCGCGTGCAGCGTTCGGCCCAGGACTACCGGCGCGTGCAGGGGCAGCGCCCGCTGCAGACCAGCCGCCTGGACGAGCTGCAGGAGAAGGTCAAGACCGCCCGCGACCTGGTGGCGACCCTCGACCGCGAGATCACCCAGCAGCGCATGAGCTTCGAGGCGGGGATGTCCGACGTGGGCTTCACCATCTCGATCCGCCGGCAGCCCTTCTACTGGGGCCAGCCGGTCGAGCCGGACGTGACCAAGCTCACGTTCATGGCGTTCCTGCTGTCGCTGGGTATGGGCACGGGCCTGGTGGTGCTGGCGATCCTGCTGGACCGCTCGTTCAAGTCGGTCGTCGAGATCGAGAACACCCTGGGCATCAAGGTGATCGGCACCCTGCCGCTGGTGCAGGACGACCACTTCGAGCGCAGGAGGCGCCGGCGCGTGATGCGCTGGATCGCGGTGATCCTGGCCGTGCTGGCCGTGGCCGCCGTCGGCTTCCTGGTCGTCTACCCGAAGCTGAACATGTAGGGAGCCGCCCGATGAGCAAGAAGGAAGACAACCGCCTGGACCGCGACGACCTGGCGTCGGCGCGCGGCGGCCTGTTCGACATCGAATCGCCCATGGCCATCGAGCTCAGGCGCATCATGATCCGGGTCGGCCGCCAGCTCGACCTGGACAAGAAGACCACGATCATGACCACCAGCGCCGAGCGGGGCGAGGGCAAGAGCCTGTTCAGCCTGCACTTCGCGCTGGTGCTGGCCTTCCACCTGCCCAAGCGCGTGCTGCTGCTGGACGGCGACATCCGCCGGCCCGTGCAGCACACCGTCTTCCAGAGCGAGCTCGCGCCGGGCTTCGCCGACGTGCTCAAGGGCGAGCAGCCGGTGGACAGGTGCGTGCGCAAGACGAAGGTCGCCAACCTGGACATCATGCCCGCGGGCGAGGTGGGAGGGCGGCCGAGCCGCCTGTTCAGCCCGCAGCGCGTGGCGGCGGCCATCGAGCAGGTGCACCGGAACTACGACATCGTGATCCTCGACTCGCCGCCGGTGGTGCCGGTCAGCGATCCGCTGCATTTCCTGGATGCGGTGGACGGCGTGATCTACCTGGTCATGGCGGGGCAGACCCCCAAG
>DAOPJF010000333.1:0-3691 GCA_035399525.1 Candidatus Krumholzibacteriia bacterium
CCCGGCCCGGCTGCGCGCCACGACGCCCGCGCCGCGGCCCGACCTGGAAGCAGCTGACGGTGCAGGTGCGCCCCGGCGTCGACGCGCGGGACCTGGCGGCCCTCGGCTTCGACCTGGCCGAGGTGCGCAACCTCGACGCCGTGCGCTACTACCAGGGCCTGCCCGGCTACCGCACCGACGCCCTGCCCTGGGACCGGCTGTACGTGCTGGTGTGCCCGCCCGCGGTCGAGGGTGCGCCCGCGGCGTGGAACCCGGCGGCCGATCGCCTGGACCCGGCGCGCGACCTGACGGCGGCCGCCGGCCGCGCGTGGCCCGACCTGGCCGTGCCCGCCGGGCGACCCGGCCACTGCCCGCAGCTGACGGGCCCGGTGTCCTACGATCCGCCGCTGCGCCGCGACTCGGACCTGGCGCACGCATCCCTCGACGCGGCCACGGTCGTGTTTCCCGACGGCGATCCGGCGGCGCGCGAGTTGTCGGGCCGCCTGGCCGCCCTGGCCGGCGGCGACGCCCGCGCCGTGCCGCTGCAGGCGGTGAGCGTGCCCCTGGCCGTGCGCTGGCAGATGGCGGGCGCCGCCGTGCTGCCCATCGAGCTCGAGTTCCCCTGCAGCTGCCTGCAGCTGGCGGCGCTGCTGGCCCACGCCGCCTGGATCCAGCAGATCGCCACCGCCGGCGATCCGCTCGCCCAGGGCGACAGCCTGGGCGCGGCGGACCGCGCCGGGCTGCCGTGCGATCCCGCCTCGCTGCTGCGCCGCGCCGGCGCCGTGCGGCCGCTGGCCATCACCCATCCCTGGCTGGTGACGCGCGGCCACCTGGCGGGCCTGGCCTACGACTTCGACGGCACGCCGCGCCTGGCGGGCCTGGGCGCCGCGGCCGAGCCCGGGGACGCCCCTTGAGCATCCGCGCGCGCATCCTGGCCGCCTGCCTGCTGCTGGCGGTGGCGCCCCTGGCGGCGGCCATCCTGGTCGTGCGCGGCGAGGTGGCCGGCGACGTGGCCCGGGTCGACGACCGCCGCGTCGAGGCGCGCCTGCAGCTGGTGACCACCGACCTCGAGCGCGGCGACCGCCACCTGTCCGCGCTGCTCGACGCGCTGGCCGAGACCATCGCCGCCGACAACACGTTCCGCCTGGCGGTCACCGGCGGCCGCGACGACCTGCGCGACGTGGTGCGCGACTACGCGCCGCGGCAGCTGGCCCTGCTCGACCTGGACGTGCTGCTGATCCTCGATCCCGACGGCCGCGTGGCCAGCAGCGGCCACTTCCGCGAGGCCGCGGGCGACGACCGCAGCGACCTGGCGCGCCTGCTGGCCCGCACCGCCGACGGCCGCGCGCTCACGGTGGTGCGCACCCCCGGCGGCCCGCTGCTGGCCCAGGTGCGCGCCCGCGCCTTCACCCTGGGCGGCGCCACGTGGAACCTGGTGGCCGGCACGCGCCTGGATGCCGCCGCGCTCACCGGCCGCGCCGCCGATCCCGAGCTGAAGGTCACCCTCGCCTGGCCCGGCGGCCCCGACCTGCCGGGCGGCCTCATCGACCGCACGCTGACCAGCGAGGCCGACGTGCTGGCCCGCGAGTTCACCCTGCGCCGCAGCGGGCAGGCCGTGCGCAGCCGCGCGCTGACCGTCATCCAGGATGGCGGGCTGGGCGATGCCTGGCTGCTGGTCAGCCACGACCGCAGCAGCCTGCGCGCGGCGCTCGACGGCATCAACCGCCGCCTCGGCGTGGTGGCCCTGGGCGCGGCGGCGGCGGCGCTGCTGCTGGCGGTGCTGCTGGCCGGGCGCATCAGCCGTCCCCTGCGCGACCTGGCCGACCGCACCCGCGACCTGGACCTCGAGCGGCTGGACGTGCGCTTCGGCAGCGACCGCCGCGACGAGGTGGGCCAGCTGGGCCGCCTGCTGGACGAGCTCGCGGCCCGCCTGCGCGCCGGCGTGGCGCGGCTGCGCGACGCCGAGCAGCGCGCCACGCGCGGCGAGATGGCGCGCCAGGTGAACCACGACATCCGCAACGGGCTGACGCCGCTGCGCCACGTGCTGCGCCACCTGGGCGAGGTGGCCGAGGGCGATCCCGCCCGGCTGGCCGAGGTCTGGCACGAGCGCCGCGCCACGCTGGACGGCGGCCTGGCCCACCTCGAGGAACTGGCCGGCCACTACGCGCGCCTGGCGCCGGCCCGCGACCGCACGCGCTGCGACCTGGGCGCGCTCCTGGCCGAGCTGGCCGCCGCCGGCGCCCCCGCCCCGGCACGCGTGGAACTGGCCGTCGAGCCGGGCCTGCCGCCGGTCGAGGCCGACCCCACCGCCCTGCGCCGCATCGCGGGCAACCTGCTGCGCAATGCCCTCGAGAGCCTGCCCGACGGCGCGGGCACCGTCACCCTCGGCGCCCGCCTCGAGCACGACACCGCGCTGGACGAGAGCCGCGTCGTGCTCGTGGTCGCCGACACCGGCTGCGGCATCGCCGACGACGTGCGCGCCCGCATCTTCGACGACTTCTACACCACCAAGCCCGACGGCAGCGGCCTGGGCCTGAGCAACGTGCGCCGCCTGGCCGGCGACTGCGGCGCCCGCGTCGGCGTCACCAGCGCGCCGGGCCGGGGCAGCACCTTCACCGTCTCGTTCCCCGTGCCCGAACCGGATGGATCCGAAGCATGAGCGTCATCCTGATCATCGACGACGTCGCCGCCATGCGCGACCAGTACGCCTACGACCTCAAGCGCCTGGGCGGCTTCGACACCCTGGTCGCCGCCGGCGGCGCCGAAGGCCTGCAGGTGCTCGAGCAGGAGGCGGTCGACGCCGTCATCCTCGACCTCGAGATGCCCGGCGTCGACGGCTTCGAGGTGCTGGCCACCCTCAAGCGCACGAAGAGCCGCGTGCCCGTCATCGTCTACACCGGCACGGGCACCTACGACCGCTGCGTGCGCGCGGTGAAGCTGGGCGCCTACAGCTTCATCGCCAAGGACGAGCCGCTCGAGCGCGTGGTGCGCGAGGTGGAGAACGCCCTGGCCTGGGCCGAGCTGCAGGGCGAGGTGCGCCGCCTGCGCCGCCGCTCGGGCGAGGACGAGGGCCTGTTGGGCGAGAGCCGCGCCGCCCTGGCGCTGAAGGAGCAGCTCGACCGCCTGGCCGCCATCCCCTCGACGGTGCTGGTGCTGGGCGAGAGCGGCAGCGGCAAGGAGCTGGCCGCCCGCCGCCTGCACGACAAGGGCCCGCGCGCCGGCCGCCCCTTCGTGGCGGTCAACTGCGCCGCCCTGCCCGACACCATGGTCGAGAGCGAGCTCTTCGGCCACGAGCGCGGCGCGTTCACGGGCGCCGACCGCACGCGCAAGGGCGCCTTCGAGGAGGCCTCGGGCGGCACCCTGTTCCTGGACGAGGTCGGCGAGCTGCCCGCACCCGCCCAGGCCAAGCTGCTGCGCGTGCTCGAGGACGGCATCGTCACGCGCCTGGGCTCGCACAAGGGCGTGAAGGTCGACACGCGGGTGGTCGCGGCCACCAACCGCGACCTCGAGGCCGAGGCCGCCGCCGGCCGCTTCCGCCAGGACCTGCTGTTCCGCCTGAACACCCACACCGTGCGCGTGCCGCCGCTGCGCGAGCGCCTGGGCGACGTGCCCATGCTGGCCGAGGCCTTCCTAGTCCGCACCTGCGAGCGCTTCGGCCGCCGCCCGCTGGCCTTCGCCCCCGAGACGCTGACCGCGCTGCAGTCCTGCGACT
>DAOPJF010000334.1:0-3644 GCA_035399525.1 Candidatus Krumholzibacteriia bacterium
CACACGCCCCGCAGCGCGACCTCGCCGCGGCTGCCCCCGAACCGGCGTCCGGTGCGGGCTTCGGCCAGCACGTGGCGGCCGCGGCCGTCCTCGCCCAGCAGGTCGATCGGCCGCGCGCCCAGGGTGTCGGCACGGTCGGCCACGGCCCACTGGTCGTACACGAAGCGCAGCGCCGACAGGGGCGCGGCCGGGGCGCGGCCCAGGCTGTCGCGGCCCGCACCGCGGGGCTGCAGTTCGAGGATGAGCCCCTCGCGCCCCGTCTCCACCTTGCGCGGCGCCACCAGGCCGCCGCGGTCGTCCAGCTGCGACCACTGCACGTCGCGGTCGCGCCAGTGGGCCACCGCATGCCAGCGCACCGCGCCGCCCGCGCCGTCCATGACCGCGGCCACGCCCGTGTCCCAGATCTCGCGCTGGTCGGCGTTCCAGGCGGGCACGTCGTTGCGCGTCAGCCGCGCATTGGAGAACTCGACGGCCAGGCGGTTCTCGCGGTCGAGGCTGCGCACCAGCCGCGTGCGGCTCTGCCTCACCTTGCCATGGCCGTTGAAGACGCCGTCCACCGGGCGGAACAGCTCGTCGGGCAGGCGGGTGTAGTTCCAGGCCTCGTTGTCGAGGTTCTCCTCGAAGGCGAACGACACGCGCCAGGGCGCCTCGGCCGACAGCACGTCCACGCCGCGCGTGTACGACTCGTGGCGACCCTTGACGCCGTGGTAGTTGGAGACCGACCGCGCCGGGTCGACGTCGGCGGTGACCAGCGACAGCCGGCCGTCGGTGCCGCCGGTCCCGTCGGCGAATCAGCTGTCGGGCTGCCAGGCCAGGCCCTGCTGCGGGATGAGCCAGGGGTCGTCCGCCAGCGCATGGCCCGTGCTCCAGGGCACGTCGTCCACCGTGACCAGCGGGGCGGGTCCGGCGCCCCCCTCGCCCATGACCAGGGCCGGGCCGGCCACGCCGGCCTCGACGGCCGTCGTGCGGGGCGAGTGCCAGTCGAGCCAGTTCAGGGCCTGCGTCGCGAAGGGCGACCAGAGCTCGCGCTTCCAGCCCAGCGCCGCAGGGCCCGTCGGGGCCGCCGGGGCCGCGGCCGGCGGCGGGGCGTCGGGCGCGCGCAGGCGGCGGCCGAAGGAGCTGTCCACCGCGGCCGTCGCGGTGGTGTCGGCGGGCGCCGGGGCCGCCGCAGCGTCGGCCGGCGCCTGGGCACGGGCCTCGGGCGCAGCGGCCAGGACGACCGCCGCGAGCGCCAGGGCGGCGCCGCCGCGCAGGGCGCCCCGCGCCAGCAGGGCCGCGCGCGGGGCGGCCGCCGGCAGGATGGCGGCGAAGATCGCCGCCGTGACCGCCCCGTGCACCAGGGCCATCACCACCGCACCGGCGGCGACCACCCTCCACTCGAGACCGTAGCCCAGGATGATGCCGATGTTCGTCAGCACGTCGAAGCCCGCCGGCGCGCTCGGCCTCGCGGCGGCGGAGCGCGCCGGCCAGGGTCGCACCCGCGCGCGTGCGGCCCGACCCGAGCAGCCAGGGCCGCGCCACCCCGCCCAGCACGCCGGGCAGGGCCACCCCCAGCACCTGGGCCGCCAGCAGCGGCGGAGCCGCCGGTCCGTAGGGCGAACCCAGGGAGTACACGGCCTCGGCCAGGCCGCCGGCCAGGGCCCCGCCCCAGGGGCCGAGGGCCACGCCGGCCAGGCAGGCCACCAGCGACATCAGCTCGACCGCGGGCACGCCCGCCAGCAGGTAGCCGACGGCCACGCCGGCACCAGCAAAAAGGCCCAGCAGGATGGGCTGCCGGACCGGTCGCGCGGACGTCGCAGGTCGGGGGTTGGCTTCCATGCAGCGCATCTTAGGCAAACGGATGCGGCCGGGCAAGGTTCCTTCGCCGCGACGGAAGACGGAGGCGGAATCAGGCGGTGACCAGGCGCGACAGGCGGCGGCCCACGTCCAGGTAGCCGGGGTCGCGCTGGTGGATCTGCTCGTAGGCGGCGACGGCCTCGTCGGCGTGGCCAGCCGTCTCGTGGACCTTGCCCAGGTTGTACAGCAGGCCGAGATGGCCCACCGAGGACGGGTCCGACTGGGCAACGCCCCGGCGCAGCACCTCGACCGCCTCGTCCAGGCGGCCGGCGCGCTCGAGCGTGACGCCCCACATCTCGTAGGCGCGCGACGTGTAGGAAGGATCGCCGGCCGACGTGGCCTTGGCGAAGCTCTCGCAGGCCTGCAGGTGCATGCCCATCTCGAGGTACACGGTGCCCATCTCGTAGAGGCTCGCCGGGTCCTGGTCGCTCTCGTCGCCGCCGACCTGGGTGCCGATCTCGCGCGTGATGGACTCGAGCTGCGAGGTCTCGCCGCCCGCCAGCAGGTTCGTGTCGTCGGCGAGGATCTCGGCCAGCAGGTCGACGGTGCCCCCGTCCACGCCGAGCCCGGCCTCGTCGGCAGCGCTCGCGATTTCGACCTCGGGCGCGGGTCCGTCGCCGCCGCGGCGGCGGGCCATCTGGCTGGTGGCCTCGGCCACCAGGGCGTCGAAGTCCGCGCCGTCGGCATCGATGGCGATGGCGTCGTCCGCCGCGTCGTCACCGTCGGCGGTGTCGATCGCGGCGCCGTGGCTGGCGGCGAAGTTCCAGGCCGCGGCCACGGCGTCGTTCTCGCCGGCGGGCAGATCGTCGGCGCTCGCGCCGGAGCCGTCGTCGTCCGCGGAAGTGTCCGCGGCGTCGACCGCCGGCGCGTCGGCCGCACCGTCGTCGATGGACAGCTCGCCGAACGTCGCCGCCGGCGCCGGCGCGGCCGGCGTCGGCTTCGTCGCCGCGGCCGGCGACTCGAGGTTCACCTGGCCGAAGTCCGCGAAGGCCGCGGGCGACTGGCCCCCGGGCCGCACGCGCTTCTGCCACTGGGCGTACTCGGGGTAGTTCTGCAGCTCGGGCGTCTGCCCGAGCATCTGCTCGACCGCGGTGCGCGGCTTGTCGTGGTCGCCGGCATCCCACGCGTGGCAGGCCATCAGGCAGGCGGCGCGCGCCGCCTCCAGGGGCATCTTCCACATGCGGTAGATCTGCACCAGGCGGTCGAGGATGGGGTCGCTGTCGGGGTACAGCTCGAAGAGCTGCCCGCAGCGCTTGAGGAAGATCTCCTTGATGTCGCCGGTGACCTTGCCCGAATTGTCCAGGAAGTGCAGGCCGTGGTTCTCGCCCTCGACCGTCAGGCCCTGGGAGGCCCGGGTCTCGGCCAGGTACCAGTGGGCGTTCTGGTTCTCGGCGTCGTAGCGCAGGATCTTCTTGTAGATGGCCACCGCGTTGTTCAAGAGGCCCGTGGCCCGGTACTTCGACGCGGCGTTCAGGAAGTGGCGCACGGCAGTCTGGGTGTCGCCGCCCTTGAGGCAGACGTCGCCCAGCTCGTTGATGACCGTGGGGTTGTTCTTGTCCAGCTCGAGGATCCGCTCGTAGACGGACACCGCCTGCTCCCAGTTCCGCTTCTTGGCGGCCAGGTAGGCTTCCTGCTTGAGCTGACTGAGTTTGGACAAGTGGCGACCCCCGCGCGTGCGGCTCCGTGATGCGTGCGTCCAGGCTCCGGGCGCCGCAGCCCGGCTGCGGCCATGAGCATAGATCGTTCGCGGGGCGCGCGGGTTAAGCGGAAATCTCCATCCCGCCCACGAAGACGCGCCCAACGGGGTT
>DAOPJF010000335.1:0-3638 GCA_035399525.1 Candidatus Krumholzibacteriia bacterium
CAGGTGCCGTTCGTGCATGACAACCTCGAGGTTGCCATCCTGCTCATCGTGTTCTGGCTGCTCGATCTGCGCCTGGTGCGCGACCGGCCGAGCGAGACCGGCTTCGCGGACATCGCCCTCGGCGACGCGACGGACGGCGACAGCGGTCCGCGGCTCGGGGCGGCCAAGGTGTTCTCGATGATGCTGCGCAACCCGGTGATCGTGACCATCGCCATGGTCGAGTTCTGCAGCGGCTTCTTCCGCCAGTCCATCATGCAGTGGTTCAAGATCTTCGTGAAGCAGACCGACGCCACGCTGGGCCTGAAGTCGAGCTTCGTATATGAGAAGTGGGGCCTGCTCCTGTGCGTCGCCGGCATCCTGGGCGGCGTGGTGGCCGGCTTCATCAGCGACCACCTGTTCCAGTCGCGGCGCGGGCCCGTGGCCGGCTTCCTTTACGGGCTCATGCTCGTGGGTTCGGGCGTCCTGCTCTTCGCCTACGCCACGCCGATGGTCGGCTGGCTGATGATCGTGCTGTCGATGGCCGTCATTGGCGTGCACGGCATGCTGTCGGGCACCGCGAGCATGGACTTCGGCGGCGCGCGCAACGCTGGCGTGGCCGTGGGCATCATCGACGGGTTTGTCTATCTTGGAACCGCCGTGATGTCGTTCACCTATGGTCGCATCCTGCCCAAGGAGACGCTCGACGCGTCGGGACACCTGACCGGGGCGGCGACGGATCCAGCCAACTGGAGGCCCTGGCCTCTGGCCATGATCGTGGTGTCGGCGGCTGGCCTGTTGCTCGCCATCCGTCTCTGGAACGCCAAGCCCCGGCCCGGAGGCGCGGCGGGCCACTAGTCCGCGAAGGAGATTCCCCATGCGCGCTTTCGCCCTGCGCCTGTCCGCGGCGGCCGCCGCCGCCGTATGCCTCGCCCTGCCCTCCCTCGCCGCCGAGGCGCCGGCCGACACCGCAGCCTTCATGATCGTGCAGGGGGACACCCTGTGGCTGGCGGCGCCGGTCGAGGTCGTGGGTTCGCGGGTGCCCGCGGCGCTGCCGGCTATCGTGCGCGGCGTCGACCTGCTGGACGGCGACGAGCTCGCCTCGCGGCCCTCGCGCTCGGTGGCCGAGCAGCTGCAGGCGCTGCCCTCGGTGGTCACCGGCCAGCGCAACACCGGCGGCGTGCAGTCGGACCTGTCCATCCGTGGTTCGACCTTCGACCAGGTGCAGGTGCTGCTCGACGGCTCGGACCTGTCCGATCCCCAGACCGGACACCACCTGATGGACCTGCCGGTGGGCGTGCACGACGTCGACCGCCTCGAGGTGCTGCCGGGCCACGGCTCGGCCCTGTACGGATCGGGGGCCTTCGGCGGCACGGTCAACGTGGTCACGAAGCGGCCCGCCGGGCGCACCGGCGGCGAGCTGGGGGCCATGGGCGGCGGGAACGGCACCTGGAGCGCCTGGGGCAGCGCCGACCTGGGCGACGCCCGCACCGGCGGCCGCCTGTCGGTCGAGCGCTACCGCACCGACGGCTACGACTTCACCGCCGACGACGGCAGCACCGTCGAGAACGCCGGCGACGCCGACCTCTGGTCGGCCACCGGGCGCCTGGTCCACGACACGGGGCGCGGCGAGGCCGACGCCTTCGTCGGCTATGCCGAACGGGCGTTCGGCGCCCTGGACTTCTACGCACCCTACCCGTCGTGGGAGCGCACGCGCACCCTGGTGGCCTCGGCCCGCGTGAACCACCGCCTGTCCGACCGCGTGACCCTCGAGCCGCGCCTGGCGGTGCGGCGGCACGAGGACCGCTTCGTGCTCATCCGCACCAACCCCGCCGCCTACACCAACGACCACGTCACGCACCGCTACCAGGGCGAGCTGCGCGCGGTGGTCGACCTGGGCGACCGGCGCGACCTGGCCGTGGGCGTCGAGGGGGCCTACGAGGACATCGCCAGCACCGGCGTGCGCGGCGGCGTCACGGGCCCGGCCCTGGGCGACCACCTGCGGCGCCGCACCGCGGCCTACGGCGAGCTGGCGGGCCACGGCGGCCCCCTGCGCTGGCAGCTGGGCGGCCGCGTCGACCTGCGCTCGGACCAGAAGATGCGCACCACCGGCTCGGCGGCGCTGGCCTGGGACCTCCGCGGTCCCTGGACCGTGCGCGCGAGCGTGGGGGGCATGCACCGCGTGCCGACGTTCACCGATCTCTACTACAGCGACCCGGCCAACCAGGGCAACCCCGACCTCGCCGCCGAGCACGGCTGGGCGTGGGACGCCGGCGTGGACTACGCCCGTGGACCGTGGCAGGGCTCGGCCGCCTGGTTCGACCGGCACGAGACCGACCTCATCGACTGGGCGCGCCCGGTGGGCGACACCGTGTGGCACGTGCTGAACATCGCCGAGGGGCGGGCGCGCGGCGTCGAGACGAAGCTGGCCTGGCGCGCGGCCCGGGGCCACCGGCTGATGGTGGGCTGGGCGTGGCTCGAGCGCACCACCGCGCTTGTGCCCGGCTACGAGGCCAAGTACGGCCTGCTGGTGCCGCGCCACAACATCACGCTGCAGGGCACGGCGGTGCTGCCGCTGCACCTGGAGGCCACCGCGGCCTTCCGCTACCTCGAGCGCAGCGACGGCCCCGACGATTTCCGGGTCGCGGGCGTCCTCGACGCGCGGCTCGACTGGACGCACCAGGCCGGCTGGTTCGCCTCGCTGCTGGGCACGAACCTGGCCGACCGTCGCGTGATGGAGGTGCCGGGCGTGGTGCTGCCGGGCCAGGTGGTCACCGTCGCGGCCGGGCGCCGCTTCTAGCGACCGCGGCCCGCGCGCCGGGGGCGTCGCGGGCCGCGGTCATCCTTCCCCATCGATGCCATGTCAGTGACCTGCGGCCTCGCCGTGCGCCGGCCCGTGGGCGTAGCGCTTCTCGCCGGCGGTGACGGCCACCGCCAGCGTGTTGCCTGCCGGCGGCAGCGGGCAGGTGGCGTACTCGCTGAAGGCGCAGGGCGGATTGGTGGCCTGGTTGAAGTCCAGCACCACCGTGCCGTCGGCGGCCGGGGCCTCGGTGGACAGGAAGCGCCCGCCGGGGTAGGTCGACGGCCCGTTGGTCGCGTCGCCGAACACGATGAACAGGCCTTCGCCCGGCGCGCCGGTGGGCGTCAGCCGGCACTCCTGGCCCGCCAGGTTGAACACCAGCGTGCCGGGGCTGGGCTCCTCGCTGACCTGGCCCAGCACGTTGGGCACGCTGACGGTGCCGCTGCCCGGCTCGATGCGCGCGGTGACCCGGAAGGCGGGATCGACGGGGAACCGCGCGATGCCCGCGAACTGCTTCAGGGCGTCGGCCTCGCGGTCCTTGACCCGCAGGAAGAGCCGCCCGTCCCGGTCGATGACGTGCATGGTCAGGCTGCCCTGGACCAGGACCGTGGTCGACTCCTCGAGGTCGGTGAACAGGCGGGAGCCCGCCGGCACTGGCGCGTCGGGATGGTCCAGCGTGCGCACGTCGACGCCGGCCTCGGGCGAGAACCGCACCACCGCGACGTCCTCGACCGTGATGACGCCGAACGCCGCCGGCGCCTTCGACACCAGCCGCACGTCGGCGCCCTCGGCCGAGCCCACGCGGTTCGGTCCGGCCTTCAACGCGTGCAGGCCCACCAGCGTCAGCCAGCCGGTGTCGGTC
>DAOPJF010000336.1:0-3630 GCA_035399525.1 Candidatus Krumholzibacteriia bacterium
CGAGATCGGCCGCGGCACCAGCACCTACGACGGCCTGTCCCTGGCCTGGGCCATCACCGAGTTCCTGGGCGACCCGTCGGGCCCGCGCCCACGCTCGGTCTTCGCCACCCACTACCACGAGCTGACCGAGCTGGAGAGCGACCAGGCGGGCCTGGTGAACCTGAAGCTCGAGGTCCGCGAGTGGGAGGGGCGCATCATCTTCATGCACGCGGTCAGCCCCGGCCGCAGCGACAAGAGCTACGGCATCCACGTGGCACGCCTGGCCGGCCTGCCCGAGCCGGTGCTGCGCCGGGCCGAGCAGATCCTGGCCAGCCTGACCGCCGCCGACCGGCGCGAGCTGCCGGCGCTCCGGGCCCATCCCCAGCCCGAACCCGCCCGGCTGGCCCCGCCGGCCCAGCTCAGCCTGTTCCGCGAGGCCGAACGCGACGCCCTGCAGGCCCTGCGCGAGCTCAACCTCGAGTCCATCAGCCCCATGGACGCCTTCATGTGGCTGGTCAGGATCCGCCGCCAACTCGGCGATTGACGCGGATTTCCGTAAGGCCGACCCTTCCGGTGCCGATGCAACGGAGCGGGATCCCTCCGCGAGGGAGGGGTCTGCACCCCCGGGAGTACGATGGCGGACGGCATCAACTGGCTGGTGATCCTCGCGTGCCCGACAGAGGCCGAGCTGCCCCTGCTGGCGGAGCTGTCCGCCCGCCGGGACGCCCGCATCGTCGCCGTGGCCGACCCGGACCGCCGCAGCGTGGGGGCCGAGCTGGCCGAGATCATGGGCATCCCCGTGGTCGCGCGGCTGGCCGACCTGCCCGAGGCCGACCTGCACGGCGTGGTGGTGGTGCACGGCGCCCTGAACGAGGCCGTCACCCTGCTGCGCGACGAGGCGGCGACGCGCGGGATCATGGCCCTGCGCAGCGAGTCGTTCCACGCCCGCCTGCACGCGCCGGCCCCCGGCACGGCGCGCCGCAGCGCCGCCCCGCCGCCGCCCGAGCGCGAGGCCGTCGAGGCCGAGACCGCCGCCATCCACCGCACCCTCAGCCGCATCGAGGAGGCCCTGGACCGCGAGGCGCTGCTGCGCTGGGTGCTGGGCCTGGCCATGCGCGCGGTGGGCGCGGGCAGCGGTTCGATCATGCTGCTGGACGAGGCCACCGACGAGCTGTACCTGGCGTTCGCGCTGGGCCTATCCGACGCCACCATGCACGCCACGCGCGTGCGGCCGGGCGAGGGCATCGCCGGCCGCGTGCTGTCGACCGGCCGCGCCGAGCGCATCGAGACCGGCGGCGACCCGCGGCGTGACCGCGGCGCCATCATCGACGCCGTGTGCGCGCCCATCCTCAGGGGCGGGAACATCCTGGGCGTCGTGAACCTGTCGGCCACCGTCGACGACGGCCCGCTCGCACCCGACGCCCTGGCCCGCGCCGGCGCCCTCAGCCACCGCCTGGGCGAGCTGCTGGAGCGCTTCCTGCGCCTGCAGAACGTGGCCGACCGCGACCGCCTGCGGCGCCTGGACGAATCCCTGGGCCTGGACACCCTCGACGCCCACGACCCCCTGGACCTGCTGCGCGGCTGGACCGGCCGCCTGGCTGCGGGCGTGGGGGCCGAGTCGGTCACCGTGGGCCTCTTGACCGCCGACGGCGACCTGTGCGTCGTGGGCGAGAGCATCACCCACCAGGCGCCGCCCGACGAGCCCCGCGCCTCGGTGCTGGCCACGGGCACGCCGCTGGTGCTGCGCGACCTCGACCACGGCGAGATGCGCACCGTCATCCACATGCCCCTGGGCCGCGACCCGGTGCCCGTGGTGCTGACGGTCACGTTCGCCACCGCCGGCCCGGCGCACCGCTTCCGCACCGCCGCGCCCGACTTCCTGTACCTGGTGCGCCGCCACCTGGGCCACGCGCTGGACCAGGCCGCGCGCGTCGACGAGATCAACCGGCTGACCGCGCTGGCCTCGGCGCTGTCCAGCCTGGCCGAGACCGCCGACCAGGCCACGACCGTCGAGCGCGTGCTGGCGGCCGCGCGCCGCCTGACCGGCGCCCGCCGCGCGTTCATCGTCGACGAGGGCGACGAGGGCGACCTGCTGCTGGACGGCGCCCGCGCCCTGCTGCGGCAGGCGGGCCAGGAGGGCTGGTCGGCCAGCGTGCTGGCCGGCCGCCGCGGCGACGGCATCGACCCGCAGGGCGTGCTGGTGGTGCCCCTGGACACGACGCGCCCGGTGCCCGGCCTGGTGCTGGTGGGCAAGACCCGCGTGCACCCGCTGGATGCCGCCGCGTTCACCGCCACCGACGCCCGCTTCGCGCGCCGCCTGCTGCCGCTCTTGCGCGCCCCGCGCGCGCAGGCCGCGCCGCCGGCCGCCCAGCCGCCGACGCCGACACCCGCGCCCGCACCGACGCCCACTCCCGTCGTCAGCGTCAGCGCCCACGCCGCCGCCGCCGCCGCCGGCACCGACGCCGTGCTGGCCCACCTGGGCCGCGAGCTCGACCGCTGCGACCGCTACCACACCATGGTCGGCCTGGCGGCCTTCCGCCTGCCCGCCGGCTCGGGCGCCTCGGCCGTGGGCGCGCTGGCCGAGAAGCTGCGCTCGAGCGACCTGGTGGGCTGCCTCGACGACGGCACCATCCTGGTGATCGTCCCCGAGGAGGTGCACGCCCTGCCGCGCCTGCAGCGCCGGGTCGAGGACCTTCTGCGCGCCATCACCGGCGCCGCCGGCCTGGTGGTGCGCAGCGCCACCGCCTCGTACCCCGGACCGGCCGACGACGCCGCCGCGCTCCTGGGCCAGGTCACCCGCGGCCTCGCCTGAGTCATCCCCGTCTTATCCCCGTCTATTCGCCTGGACACCGCCGTCGCCGACCCGCTGTCGGTTGACGCTGGCGACGGGGTTGTCTAACCTGAAGGGCGGTTCGATCGAGGACTTACCGACGCAGCGCCCCGTCCGGGGCCGGGCATGAAGGGAATCATGGCCACCGCACGCAAGGACAAGCCGGGCAAGATCCGCGTCCTGGACAGCGCCACCATCGACCGCATCGCCGCCGGCGAGGTGGTCGAGCGTCCCGCGTCCATCGTCAAGGAGCTGGTGGAGAACGCCCTGGACGCCGGCGCGGCCACGCTCACGGTCGTGCTGGACGAGGGCGGCCTGGTGCGCCTGAGCGTCGAGGACGACGGCCACGGCATCCCCTTCAGCGACCTCCCGCTGGCCTTCGAGCGCCACGCCACCAGCAAGATCGCGACCGCCGCCGACATCATGTCCGTGGGCAGCTTCGGCTTCCGCGGCGAGGCGCTGGCCTCCATCGCCTCGGTCAGCCGCGTGCGCTGCCTCAGCCGCACCGCCGACGAGGACGTGGGCGGCCTGCTCGAGCTCGAAGGCGGCGAGATGGTGCGCCGCGAGCCCGCGCCCCGCAACCGCGGCACCACCATCACCGTCAGCGACCTGTTCTACAACACGCCCGCGCGCCGCAAGTTCATGAAGACGGCCCAGGCCGAGAAGCGCGCCGTCATGAAGGTGCTCACCCAGCTGGCGCTGGCCCACCAGGAGGTGCGCTGGCTGGTGAAGGCCGACGGCGAGATCGCCCTCGACCTCAGGCCCGCCGCCTCGCTCACCGACCGCGCCCGCGACCTGCTGGGCTCGTCGGTCATGGAGCA
>DAOPJF010000337.1:0-3621 GCA_035399525.1 Candidatus Krumholzibacteriia bacterium
GACGTTGACGGCAAGCTCGGTCGCCACGGACGCCGACTGATCGGCCGTGTGAATTCGCAGCACGGCCCCGTTGCCCTCTTTGCCGGGCATCAGGCCGAAAACATACCGGACCGTCGTCTTGCCCTTCACCAGCCAGAACGGGCCGCCGATCTTCAGGCTCACGGGGCTGAGCACCGTGGAGGCCTGCGCGGGGGCGCTGCCGGGGTCGTCGGAGCCGGCGTATTCACGGCACGTCGCGTCGCGACGGCCCATCGACAGCAGCAGCCCGCCTGACGGCTCGATCACTACGTCGTCGGCGTTGAACGTCTCGATCCGCCAGCCGGTCTGGACCAGCGTCAGCTCGCCCGGCCGGGCCGCCGCGCGGATCGTCATCACGCGGCTCTCGCCCGGCGGGATGCAGCAGTTCTGGTTGTGGATGCGGTCGTAGCGCGAGGCGATGTCCTTCGTCACGTAGCACACCGCGTCGGCGCGGCGGCGGGTGAAGTGCTGGTCCAGGCGGGCGTTCAGCCGCGTGCGCAGGCGCGTCACCAGGGTGCCGCCGCCGGTCTCGGGCAGGCCGTGCTCGGTCTTGACGATGCGGAAGGGCACCTTGTCCCGGGCCAGGGCGCAGGTGATCATCGCCCGGTAACCGTGCACGTGCACCACGTCGATGCCGTGCTCTTTCACCAGCGCGGCGAAGCGCCCCGCCAGCCGCGGGTCGTACTTGCCGCCGCGCAGGATCACCGGCTCGACGCCGCGCCCGCGCAGCTGCTTGGCCAGTTCGTGGTCGTGGAACAGCACCACCAGCGGGTCGCCGTGGCCGCTGCGCCGCCAGTAGGTGCACAGGTCCAGGATCTGCCGCTCGACGCCGCCGAACAGCTCGCCGGCCGAGCAGATGGCCAGTTTCATCGGCCGGCCGCCCCGGGCACCCCGTCGATGAACCTCGCGAACGCCTCCGCCGCCTTCCCGTTGCCCTCGCTGCTCGGATGGCTGTCCTGCCCGTCCTGCGTCGGGTAGGCCGCGTAGCCCGTCTCGGGATCGGCCAGCACGCCGTAATAGTCGAACACCGCCACGTTGCCGCCGTCGTAGCCGGCCAGCCAGCCGTTCTGCGGGTCGGCCAGCCAGCGGTTGAACGCCAGGGCCAGCTCGGCGTGCTTCGGCTTGCCGGCGAACATGCCCTTGATCTTCGCCTTCATGCCCACGGGCTTGCGGTCGGCCAGGGGCGGCGCCGTGACGGCGATGAAGGTGACCTCCGGGTGCTCCTTGAACATGGGCAGCAGCGACCGGTAGGCGGCCTTGGCGTTGGCGACCGTCAGGTCGGCGGCGTCCGGGTCGCCGGGCTCGGTGCCCGGGCCGGTGAACGCGTTGTTGGGGTAGCACGACTTGAAGGCCACGATGCGGTTGGTCACACCGTCGGGCAGCAGCTCGTCCTGGCGCTTCGTGCGCAGGATGCGGTCCATCTGGTCGCGGAACTTCCGGTGCCAGTGGCGGATGTCGGTGTCCTCGCCGACGATCGAGCCGTAGCTGGCCTCGTTCACCTGGTAGCCCTTGGCCTCGAGCATGCTGCGCAGCCCGCCGCCGTTGGGGTGGCTGACGTGGATGCACCGCTCGCCGCTGCCGGGTTCGCCGCCCACGGTCGGGCCCTGGTCGGCCATCAGCTGGCCGCCGCACGAATGGTGGATGAACAGCAGCTGCACGGGTTCCCTTTCGGCCGGGGTCGGCGCCGGGGCGGCGTCCTGGGCCGCGGCCGGGCGCGGCAGGACCAGGGTGCCAACGAGCAGCAGGGCACCTGCGGCCCCGCGAAGGCGTCGGTTCAGGTAGGTCATGGGGTCGTCTCCCTCCCAGGAACGGCGCGTGTGGCGCGAGACAGGATGATAGCAAAACCCTGCGCGGCGGCAAGTTCCCGCCGCGGCGATCATTGCGGGACAGGCCGGGCCGCGGGCGCTATACTGCCCCGGTTCCCGCGCCGGCGCCGCCGGCGCCGTGCCATCCGACCCGGGAGTGCCCCTTGGCCGCCGACCGCCCGAACACCCCCGCCGACGAGCCCCGCCTCAAGGGCATCGGCGCCCTGCGCCCCTACCTGGTCCTGCTGGAGGGACAGCGCGGCCTGATGGCGATGGCCCTGCTGCTGATGCTCGGCTCGACCGCCGTCAGCCTCAGCATCCCCGTCTTCGCCGGGCGCCTGGTGGACGTGCTGGGCGGCGCCCTGCCCCACGAGCTCAGCCGCAAGGCCCTGCTGGTCCTGGCCGGGCTGCTGGTGGTGCAGCTGGTCGCCAGCTTCGCCTACACCCTGGTGACGTCCCGGCTGGGCCTGCGCACGGTGGCCCGCCTGCGCAATCGGGTCTACGCCCACCTGCTCGAGCTGCCGTCGCTGTTCTTCGCCGGCCAGCGCGCCGGCGACCTGTCGACCCGCGTCACCAGCGACGTGGGCTCGATCCAGTACATGCTGACCACCGGCATCATCGGCCTGTCCCGCGCGGTGCTGACCCTGGTCATGGCCCTGGTGATGATGACCACCATCAACCTGCGGCTGACCGCCACGGTGGTGCTGATGATCCCCGGCACCATCCTGCTGGTGCGCATCTTCGGGCGGCGCCTGCAGCGGCTGTCGCGGCGCATGTACGACGAGCTGGGCCGCATCTCGAGCCACGTGCAGGAGACCGTCGCGGGCATCCGCAGCCTGAAGGTCTACAACAACCAGAACCACGAGTACGACCGCTTCGCGGGCATGGTCGAAAGCTATCGCGATGCGGGCATGCAGCGGGCCTGGATGTCGGCGGCGCTCGAGTCGGGCATCCAGATCAGCCTGTGGGTGTGCCTGGTGACCATCGTGGTCTACGGCTTCACCCTGGCCTCGCAGGGCCGCACCACCAACGGCGAGCTGGTGACCTTCCTGCTGCTGGCGTTCCGGGTGGCGGTGCCGCTGTCGTCGCTGACGGACCTGTTCTCGTCGGCCCAGGGCGCCATCGCCGCGGCCGGCCGCCTGGACGACCTGTTCGCCATCACCCCCGAGCGCACGCCCGGCGCCCCGGTGCCCCCGCCCATGCACGGCGCGGCGGACCTGCGCCTGGAACAGGTGTCGTT
Source organism: Candidatus Krumholzibacteriia bacterium (assembly GCA_035399525.1). Taxonomy (GTDB): domain Bacteria; phylum Krumholzibacteriota; class Krumholzibacteriia; order LZORAL124-64-63; family LZORAL124-64-63; genus JACZKN01. The sequence goes on from DAOPJF010000337.1 coordinate 3,064, forward strand.
CGCCTACGGGACCGACGCCGACCGCACCGTGCTGACCGACCTGGACGTGACCATCGAGGCCGGCCAGTGGGTGGGCATCGTCGGGCCGTCGGGGGCGGGCAAGACCACCCTGGCCGGGCTCATCCTGGGGCTGTTCCCCCCCGCGGCAGGTCGGTTGATGCTGGACGGCCGGCCCTACGCCGGGTACGAGCTGTCCGAGCTGCGGGCGCGCATGGCCTTCGTGTCCCAGGAGCCGGTCATCCGCGACCAGAGCCTGCGCGAGAACATCCGCTACGGCCTGGCCGGCGCCGACGAGGCGGCCATCACCGCCGCCGCCGAGCGGGCCGGGGTGCTGGAGTTCGCCTCGCGCCTGCCCGACGGGCTGGACACCGAGTGCGGCGAGCGCGGGGTGCGCCTCAGCGGCGGCCAACGCCAGCGCGTGGCCCTGGCCCGGGCCTTCCTGCGCGACCCGGGCCTGCTGGTGCTGGACGAGCCCACCAGCGCCCTGGACGCCGCCAGCGAGGACCGCATCCGCCGCACCATGACCGACCTGATGACCGGCCGCACGGCCGTGGTCAT
>DAOPJF010000338.1:0-3617 GCA_035399525.1 Candidatus Krumholzibacteriia bacterium
GCTGGCGGCGGTGCAGGCGGTCGACGGCGGTGCGCCCGAGCTGGCGGTGTGCGACCTGATGGCCGGCGAGATCCGCATCCTGGCCGGCGGTCCCGGCGGCTTCACCGACTTCGCGGCGACGGAACTGCCCGCGGGCGTGCGCTCGCTGGCGGCCGGCGATGTCGATGGCGACGGCCACGGCGACCTGGTGCTGCTGCTGCGCACCGCACCGGAAGTGCGCGTGCTCTACGGCGCCGGCGACGGGACCTTCCCCGCCGAGGCCGCCGTCGCGTTCGATCCGATCCTGGCGCGGCTCGTGGTCATGGACCTGGACCTGGACGGTCGGCTCGACCTCGTCGGCGCGGACGCGATCAACCGCGTCGCCACGTCCCTGAACCTGGATGGACGCAGCTTCGCCGCGCCTGACTGGCAAAGCGCGGGTTCGGGCTCGCGGATGCTGACGACCGGCGACCTGGACGGCGACGGGGACGAGGACCTGGTGGTGGTCAGCCCCGGCGACCAGACGCTGACGCTCCTGCACAACACCGGGCAGGGCGCGCTGGTGCGCCTGGTCGGGAGCATCGCCCTGAGCGTGCGGCCGACCAGCGCGCAGGTGGGCGACGTCAACCAGGACGGGTACGCCGACATCGTGGTCAACTTCCCGGAGAACGACACGATCGGCGTGGTCTACGGATTGCCGGGCGGCGCCTACACGCCGGCAGTGCCGTTCGCCGCGAGCGGCGACGTGGCCTTCCTGTCCCTCGGCGACTTCAACGCGGACGAGGTGCCGGACATCCTGACCCTCGACGCGGCCCTGCACCTGGGCCTGGTGATGCTGAACATCGAACGCGGCGAGGTGGCCGCCGACCCCGCCGTCCTGGCGGCGGCCTGCAACGGCGGGACGACAACGGTGACGGTGCGGCCGCCGGCCGGGACGGCCTGGCGGCTCGAGCGGGTCGACGGCCGTGGCGTGACGCTGCTGGCGGTCGACGGGATCGCGCTGGCGGGTTCGCTGGCGCCCGCGCCCGACGGCTGGACCTGGACGGACGAAGCCGCGGCCGACGGCGCCGTGTTCCGCCTGCAGCTGCGGGAGGGGGCGGCCCTGCGGGTCGAGGCGACCGATCCGGTGGACTGCGGCCGGGCCCCGGCCGGGCCCCTGGCCTGGGAGCGGGAACCGTGGCCGAACCCGGGCAACCCCTCGGTGCAGGCCCGTTTCGTCCTGGCGCGGCCCGGACGCGTGCAGGTGACGGTGTACGACCTGCGCGGACAGCGCGTGGCGGAGCTCTGGGACGGCGAACTGGCCGCGGGCGTGCACGACGTGCACTGGGACGGCCGCAGCGGCGGCGGGGCCGCGGGAGCGGGCGTCTACCTGCTGCGGGTCACCTCGGAGCGGGGCAGCCTCGCGGGCAAGGTGCTGCTGCTGAAGTAGCACACCGTCAGGTGCCGAAGCGGCGCACCTCGTCGATCAGCGCCACTCCGAAGCGCGCCTGGACCGCGCCGCGCATGCGCGCGACCAGGCGCTCGACCTCGGCGCTGGTGGCCTGCCCCAGGTTGACCACGATGTTGGCGTGGCGGTCGAAGACCCCGGCATCGCCCTCGCGCATCGCCTTGGCGCCCACCTGCTCGAGCAGGACGCCGGCGGGACGCCGACGGCCGCCGGGTTCGTCCGGCGGCAGGTTGCGGAACCAGCTGCCGGCGCTGGGCAGGTCGACCGGGTGCTTGCGGCGCCGGTCGGCGATGTGCCCGGCGCGTTCGTCGCCGGCCGCTGCCGCGTCGCCCCTGGCCAGCCGCAGCACCGCTTCCAGCACGATGGCGCCGGTCTCGCGCAGCGACGTCGTCCGGTAGTCGAAGCCGAACGCGTCGGGGCCCACCGTCTCGAGGCGGCCGTCCGGCCGCAGCAGGGTCGCCTCCACGAGGAACTCGCCGATCTCGTGGCCGTAGCAGCCGGCGTTGCCCACGAGGGCTCCACCGAGGGTGCCCGGGATGCCCGAGGCGAACTCCAGTCCGGTCAGGCCGGCGTCGAGGGTGCGCGCGATCACCTCGTCGAACGGGAGGCCGCAGCCGACGGTGACGGCGTCGCCGTGGACGCGGAAGTCCGTGGTGGCGACCTTCAGGACCAACCCGGCGAAGCCGCCGTCGGCGCCCAGCAGGTTGCTGCCCCCGCCCAGCACGAAGAAGGGGAGGCCGCGCTCGGCCGCAAACGCTTGGAACCCGCGGGCTTCGTCGGCGTTTCGGGCCGCGCACACCAGGTCGGCCGGTCCCCCGATGCGCAGCGTCGTCAGGTCGCGCAGCGCCACGTCCGCCTGGGCGGCGGGCCGCAGGGACGGTGGCAGCAGGTCGAGCAGCAGGGGACGGCCGGACAACGGTTTCTCCTCGGGTCGGGATGGGACCGGGCAAGCATCGGAGCCTGGCGGGGTTTCGTCAACCCGGGTTGGCATTCACCGGGGGCGCGGGGTACATTCCCTGCTCGCGGCCGCAGCTGCGGCAGGCAGGCCTGGGACCGGAAGGCGGGCGGTTTGCGGGAGAACCGGATCATCGTCGGGGCATTCACCGTGTCGATCGTCCTGCACCTGATGCTGGCGGTCGTCACCTGGCGCATCCCCTTCGTCCCGCACATCGACCCGGCGCAGGCCGCCGAGCCCGAGGACGTGGTCGAGGTGCTGCTGGCGGACGACCCGCAGGACCCCAGGTCCGCGGACGAGAACACCCGGCCGACGGCGATCACCTCCATTCCCGACCGCCTGGCGAGCCCGACGCCGCCGCCGAAGGCCGATTTCCTGGCCGAGCACGACGCCCTGGCGGCCGACCGGACCCAGGGCACCGGCGACAAGCCCAAGGCCGACGAGGAAGGGCCGTTCCCGCAGGTGGACATCCAGCAGGAGCAGCTGGACGGCGCCGGGGGCGTGGCCTACAGCCAGGCGCCGCTGCCCGAGCCGCGCGAGGCCGTGGGCAGCCCGGCGAAGGGCGCCGAGGGACAGGACGACCGGCGCACCGAGGCCGACCAGGCCAACCCTGCGGGGGACTGGGCCCTGCCGGCCGAGCAGACCGAGGCCGGCGGCAAGACCGAGGGCGACCACGACGACCAGGACGAGGCGCCCACCAAGCAGCCCGACCTGCAGGACTGGTGGGGCGGGCAGGCGCCGTCGGTGCTCAAGGAAGGGGACCAGGCCACCATGGGCGACCGCGGCTTCGAGTTCGACCAGAAGTCGATGGGCGACCTGGGGGCCGGCGTGGCGGTGGACGGCGAGTTCAGCCTGAACACCTACCAGTGGGACTACGCCCCGTGGATCAAGCACTTCGCCAACCAGCTGCACCGCCACTGGGTGGCCCCGTACGCCTACCGGCTGGGCGTGATCAGCGGGATGACCCGCATGCGCATGGTCGTGGAGAGGAACGGCACGCTCTCGTCGCTCGAGGTCCTGGACACCGAGGGCCACGAATCGCTGCACGAGGCCTCGCAGGCGGCGCTCAAGGCGTTCGCGCCCTACGCGCCCCTGCCGCCGCACTTCCCCGAGGAGAATCTTGTGATCATCCTGACGCTGCACTATCCTGCGTGGAAGCGGTGAGCGCCATCGTCCGCAGGGGTCGCAGGATCCCTGCTTCTCGTATGCTTCGGAGGTCCGCACGCCCATGTGGGA
>DAOPJF010000339.1:0-3607 GCA_035399525.1 Candidatus Krumholzibacteriia bacterium
ACGACTACTGCTGGGCCGACCATGGCGGCCAGGTCGTCGATCACCGACTGGCTGCCGGCCAGCTTGCCCTGGAAGCGGTCGAAGCGGCTCTCGCCCGGCATGATCACGCCGGTCAGGTAGACCACGCCCACCTTGGCCTTCGCATGGCCGCCGCCGTGGTCGGCCCAGCAGTAGTCGTGGAAGTCGGTGGTGTCCTGGTCCGGGAAGCGCGTGTCGACCAGGTCCTCCCAGTAGCCGAGGGTGTCCACCACGCCCTTGGCCATCGCGTCGTCGGCGTCGAACAGGCCCTGGTTCACCCAGGCCGCGGCGTCCTCGCGGCTTCGGCCGCGGCCGGCGGCGATCTGGTCCAGCAGCACGTTCCAGCGGTCGTCGACGATCGACCCGATCATCTCGCGGTTGGCGTCCGACGCCTCGCTGCGGGTCATGCGCTCGGGCGCCGACTTGTAGGCGCCCACGTGGATGAAGTCGGCCTTCATACCCAGCTTGTCCAGCGTGTCCTTCATGAACTCGAGCTGGGCCACCACGCCCAGGATCATGAGGTTGGCCTCGGGCGACATGATCACCTGGTCGGCCTGCGCGGCCAGCACGTAGTCGCGCGTGTCGGCGCCGTCCATGTAGGCGATGACCGGCTTGCCCGACTGCCGGAAGCGTCCGATGGCGCCGGCCAGCTCGTCGACCTTGGCCCAGTCGGCGTCGATGCCCTGCAGGTCCAGCACCAGGGCGCTGATGCGGTCGTCGTCCGCGGCCCGCGCCAGGCCGAACACGGCCTCGCCCAGGGTCAGCTCGTCGCCTCCGCCCTGCACCTGCGCCCAGAACGAGGAGTCGCGCTCCTCGGGGAACCCGCCGCCGACGTCCCACACCAGGACGCCCCCGTCGACGCTCACGCTCTCGTCCAGGCTGCTGACCAGGTACCACATGGCGCCCAGCCCGCCGCCCACCAGGACAGCCAGCACGCCGAACACGATCCAGAACTTCTTCATGGTCCAGTCTCTCCTTGGCCGGCGGCGCGCCGGCCCGTCAGCTGCGGCAGAAGGCCGCCAGCGCCCTGGCCGCCCGGTCGATCTTGCGGAAGACGGGCATGCCGGCCTCCTCGAGGCGACGGCACAGGGGGTCGTAGATCCCACCGGAATCGACCACCGCGACCGCGGGTTTAGCGCTGGCCGCGAACAGGGCCGCCAGGCGCGTGCCCTGGGACCGGGGGCCGTCCAGGTCCTCGCCGTGCCCGCCCGCAGGGTCGGCCGGCAGGTTGTCCAGCGCCGGCGTGACCGGCACCGCGCTGAGGATGGCCACGTCCACCGCGGGCGAGGCCAGCACGGCCTCGCAGCTCGTGCAGAACGGGTCGGTGGCGGTCATGGGCGTGGCGTCGATGGGGTTGGTGCGGTGCGCGAAGGACGGCAGCACCCGGTCGAGCTCGGCCTGCGTCGCCGCGTCGAACACCGCCAGCTCGAGGTCCTCGAGGCGGTCCATGACCGTCGAGCACTCGAAGCCCGCGTTGCTGATGATGCCCGTCCGCCCGCGGCCCGGGTCGCGGCCGGCCAGCAGGGTGAACGTCTTGATGAGATCCTCGAACTCGTCCAGGCTCTCCGCCACGGTCACCCCCGCCGCCACCAGGCAGCTGCGGGCGACGGCGTAGTCGCCGGCCAGGCTGGCGGTGTGGCTGGCGGCGGCCTGCGCTCCCAGCGCCGTCTTGCCCGCCTTGAAGATGATGACCCGCTGGCCGCGGGCCCGCGCCCTCCGCGCCGCGGCCAGGAACCGCGCGCCGTCGCCGGGCCGGAAGCCCTCGACGTAGCAGGCGACGACCTCGACCTCGGGCACGGCCTCGAAGTGCTCGAGGAAGTCCGCGACCGTCAGGTCCATCTGGTTGCCGAAGCTGATGCTGGCCCGCGGCAGGATGATGCCGTCGTAGTTGCTGGCGAAGGTCACCAGGTAGGCGCCCGACTGGCTGACCACCGCCAGGTTGGCGCCCCGTCCGGGCCGGAACGGCAGCTTGTACCCGGGCAGGAAGAAGGTGTTGTACTGGTCGCGGCTGACGATGCCCAGGCAGTTGCCGCCGACCATCACCGGACCGCCGCCCAGCTGCGCGTGGCCCGCGGCCAGCACGTCCTCGATGCGCCGGGCCAGGTCGACCTGCCCGGCTTCGGCGAACCCACCCGGGATCAGGATGATGGACGCCGCCTTGTCGCCCGCCACCAGGTCGCTGATGGCCGCGTGGGCGCCTTCGGCCGGCACCGACACGACCGCCAGGTCCACCGTCCCGGGCAGCGACGCCACGTCGGGCACGCAGGGCACGCCGTCGATGGCGGTCTCGGTCGGGTGCACGACCCACAGGTGCTCGCGCACCGCGCCCGGCGAACGGCGCAGGTTGTCCAGGATGATGCGGCCGGGATTGCCGCCCTTGGCGCTGACCCCGAGCACCGCGGCGCTGCGGGGCGCCAGCAGGTTCGCGATCCGCCCCAGGGGCCGGTTGGCCGCGGGCCAGGCGCGCTGCGACACCAGGCCGACGCCGTCCAGGGCGACCAGGCGGCCGCCGCTGGCGACCGCGGGGTTGATCTCGATCTCCTCGAGGGTCCAGCGCGACGGGCCGCCGGGACCGCAGTGGGCGCCGGCCGCCGCCAGGGCCATCACCGCGTCGACCAGCGCATCGACCGCCAGGGGCGCCTCGACATACAGGCGCGACGGGGTGACCACCAGGCGCAGCCACGGGTGGGCCAGCAGCGCGTCGGCCACCTGGCCCCGCTCGAGACCCGCCGCCGGCAGCACCAGCGTGCTGCCGCCCCCCCTGCCCTTGCCGTACCACTCGGTCAGGGTGCCGCCCAGGCCCAGCACGATGCAGGGGCCGAAGGCGGGGTCCTGCCGCAGGCTCAGCAGCACCTCCTGCCCGGGCCGGTTGGCCGCATGAGGCACGAAGGCCGCGGCCATCAGCCCCTCGACCAGGTCGCCCACGCCGCCGGCCTCGAGCGCCGCGACCATGGCGTCCGCGGCGGCCAGCAGGCCGGCGCGGTCGACGCCCGCGAGCACGCGGACGCCGCCGACCTCGGTCTTGTGCAGGATCTCCCGCCCCACGGCCTTCAGCAGCAGGCGTCCTTCGCGGTCGACCAGGGCCAGGGCGTCGTCGGCCCAGCGGTCGCGGGCCGCCGGGCCGGCGCCCATCGGCAGCACGGCGCGCGGGCAGGCCTCCAGGCCCAGCAGTTCGAGCAGCCCGTAGACCTCGGGCTCGTTCAGGCGGCGCGCCCGGTCCGGGGCGCCAGCGCCGACGAGGCCGTCCAGGTAGCGATCCATCCCCTCGATCCCGCTCACCGTCGACCGTCCTTCCCTGGGTGGCCGCTGCGTCGCGGCCGGTTGCTGTCGCTGGGGCGGGCCAAAGATAGACCTCGGGGCCCGCGGGCGAAACCGGAAATCACTTCGGTGGAAGCGGTTCGCCACCGGGCAAAAAAAGAAGCCCCCAGCCAGTGGCTGGGGGCTTCAGAGAATCCGGCGGTGTCCTACTCTCCCACAAGGGCGACCTTGCAGTACCATCGGCGCTACGAAGTTTCACTTCTGTGTTCGGAATGGGAACAGGTGGTTCCTTCGCGCTATCGCCGCCGAAAGGCTTCTGCCCATTGGCAAC
>DAOPJF010000340.1:0-3594 GCA_035399525.1 Candidatus Krumholzibacteriia bacterium
GCAGGGCCCGCACCTTCATGCCCACGGCCTGGAACATGCGCCGGATCTGGCGCTTGCGGCCCTCGTGCAGCTCGATGGTCCAGTGCCGCGTGTCCTTGCCCGGATCGATCCGGCAGGGACGCACGGGCCGCCCGTCGAGCACCAGCCGGCCGCCGGTGAGCTCGGGGAGACGCTCCAGGGGCAGCGCCTTGTCCAGCACGACCTCGTAGGTCTTCCAGACGCCCGAACTCGGACGGCAAAGGGCCTGGTTCAGGTCGCCGTCGTCGGTCCAAAGGAGCAACCCGCTCGAGTCCGCGTCAAGGCGCCCGACGGGCACGAAGCGCTCAGGCAGGTCGGCCTGGATGCGGTAGGGAAGCAGCGAGGGCTGCCCGCCCTGGGCCTTCAGGGTGCAGACCACGTCCAGCGGCTTGTGGAACGCATAGACGCGGCGGTCGTGCGGCACGCCCACGGGGCGGCCGTCGACGGTGACCGCGTCGGCGGCGGGATCGATGCGGCGGCCCAGGTCGGTGACCCGTTGGCCGTCCACGGCGACACGTCCGGCCCTGACCAGGTCCTCCACGGCCCGACGCGAGCCGAGGCCCGCCAGGGCCAGGAACCGGTTCAGGCGCATGCCGCGTTCAGGATCGCTCATGGTCCTCTTCGTCGTCGGCGGGCAGGTCGTCGTCCCCGTCCGCGGCCGCGGGTTCGGCGGCGACCGTAGCGGTCTCGTCGCCGTCCCCGGCGGCCGCGGCGGTGGTCTCCTCGACAACGGGGTCGACGATGACGTCCGACTCGGGGTCGTCGCCGCCGTCGAGGTACCCGTCCAGCTCCTCGTCCGTGACGTCACGGCCGATCTGGCTGGCGAACGCCTTCAGCTGCTCGCGGTCGTCGATGATCGACTCCATCGCGGGCAGGTCGGGCAGCTGTCCCAGGCCCTTGAGGCCCAGGTGGTTGAGGAACTCGCGCGTCGTCCCGTAGAGCAGCGGGTTGCCCACGGCCTGGGACCGGCCCACGACCGTGATCAGGCTGCGCTCGGTGAGCGTCGCGATCGCCCCGCTGCTGTTGACGCCGCGGATCTCGTCGATCTCCAGCCGCGTGATGGGCTGGCGGTACGCGATGATCGCCAGCACCTCGAGCCCCGCCTTGGACAGGCGGGCGAAGCGGCGCGTCTGCAGGAGTTGTTCGACCACGGGCGAGTACTCGGGGCGCGTGGCGATCTGCCACCCGCCGCCGAACTCCACCACGGTGAAGGCCAGGCCGGCCTGGTCGTATTCCTGCTGCAGTTCCTGCACCGCGGTCTTCAGGTCGCGGTGCTCCGCCTCGGGGAAGATCTTCCGCAGCCGCGCCGCCGTCAGCGGAGCGTCCGTCGCGAACAGCAAGGCCTCGAGTTCCCTCTTCAATTGTCGTCCTCGTCGTCCCAGTCGTCGCCGTCGTCGTCCTCGTCGTCCCATTCCTCGTCGTCGTCGTCCCACTCGATGTCGTCGTCGTCGTCGAACTCCTCTTCCTCGAAGTCCTCGTCGCTGCTCCAGTTCTCCTCGTCGTCGTCACGCGCTGCGATGAAGTCGGTCATTTCGTCCTCGTTTCCGGCCGGCGACGCCGTCGCCGCCTCCTCGTTCGCCGCCCAGCCGGCGGCCTCCGCCTCGTCCGGGGCCGTCGTCCCCGCCTCATCGCGGGGCGACTCCGGACGCTGCAACCAGATGGGACCATGGGACTCGGTCTGCAGGAACTGCAGCCGGCCCCGCTTGACCAGCTCGAGGATGGCGATGAAGGTCACCACGACCTCCATCTTGATGGTGTCGCCGCTGAACAGCTCCTCGAAGCGCACCATCCCCTGCCCGTCGACGCGGCCCTCGATGAGGTCCATCTTCTCGTCGACGGTGAAGGGTTCGCGGACGATCCGGTGCTCGTGCGTGGCCTGCATCCGGTCGAAGATGCCGGCCAGGGCCGAGAGCAGGTCGAACATGCCGATCCTGAGCTCGGGCTCGAGATCCAGGTCGCCGGTGAAGGGGAATCGGGTCTGCCGCAGGTGGTAGCGCCGCCGCTCGTCCTCGGCGCTCTGGAAGGCCTCGGCGGCCTCCTTGAAGCGCTTGTATTCCAGCAGCCTGCGCACCAGCTCGGCCCGCGGGTCCTCCTCCTCGGTCTCGTCGTCGACACCGTGCGACGGCATCAGCATCTTCATCTTGATCACCAGCAGCGTCGCGGCCATGGCGATGAACTCGCCGGCCTTCTCCAGGCTGATGGTCTGCATCACCTCGATGTGCCGGATGAACTGGTCGGTGATGCGCGCGATGGGGATGTCGTAGATGTCGACCTGCTCCTTCTCGATGAGATGGAGCAGCAGGTCCATGGGGCCCTGGAAGCCCGTCAGCTCGACCTGGTAGGCCTCGCTCGAACGGAAATACTCGAGCTCGGGGGGCAGCGAGTCCAGGCTCCAGGACTCGGGACCTCCCGTGCGCGGGGCGCCGCCGGCGGCGGGTTCCATGAGGGGTTCGCTCACCGTGTCCCCTATCCGATGCCCATGGCTTCGTGCACGCGGTCCATGGTGGCCTTCGCCACGGCGCGCGCGCGCTCGCAGCCGGCCTGCATGATCGCCTCGAGGCGCGCCGGATCGTTCTCGTAGGCGCTGCGGCGCTCGCGCAGCGGGGCGAAGTGCTCGATCACGCCCTCGGCCAGGCGCTTCTTGCAGTCCACGCAGCCGCGGGCGGCGCTGCGGCACTCGGCCGCCGTCTGTTCGACCTGGTCGGGCAGGAACTTCTGGTACCAGGTGTAGATGGCGCAGACCTCGGGATTGCCCGGGTCGCTGCGGCGCAGGCGCGCGGGGTCGGTGTACGCCGGCTTGATCTTCTCGCGGATCTCCTCGGGCGTGGCCGACACCTCGATGGTGTTGCCCAGCGACTTGCTCATGCGCTTGCCGTCGGTGCCGGGGAAGCGGGCGAACTTCGTGACCAGCCCGTCGGGCTCGGGGAAGACGTCGCCGAAGTGGAAGTTGAACCGGCGCGCCATCTCGCGCGTCAGCTCGAGGTGCGGCAGCTGGTCCTCGCCCACGGGCACGGCGTGGGCGCGGTACACCAGGATGTCCGCGGCCTGCAGCACCGGGTAGCCCAGGTGGCCGTAGCTGATCTCGCCCTGCAGGTTCAGGTCGCGCACCTGCTCCTTGAAGGTCGGGTTCCGCTCGAGGCGGCCCATGGAGATCATCATGGCCATCAGCAGGTAGAGCTCGGCGTGCTCCTTGATCTCCGATTGCACGAACAGCACCGAGCGCTCGGGGTCGAGCCCCGCGCCCAGCCAGTCCAGGAACATCTCGCGCGTGTTGTGGCGGATCTCGGGGGTCTTGTCCAGGGCGGTGGTCAGGACGTGCCAGTCCGCCACCATGAAGTGGCACTCGTACGTGTCCTGCAGGCCGACCCAGTTGGCCAGGGCGCCGGTGTAGTTGCCCCAGTGCAGCCGTCCGGTGGGCCGCATGCCGCTGAGGATGATCTTCCGCTGCTGTCCGCTCACGTCGGCCTTTCGGGGTATCTGCCTGTCCCCGCAGGGGTTTTCCTGCCGGGGGCCGGGGCTTGGTCGGGGAACATTACCATCGGACCCCGGCAGGAAAACCCCTGCGGGGACAGGCAG
>DAOPJF010000341.1:0-3594 GCA_035399525.1 Candidatus Krumholzibacteriia bacterium
ATGGGCGCGTTCGCCCCGGTGCCGCTGCCGGCGGAGCTCTACGAGGACATCGACACGCGCATCGTGCTGCCGGTGCTGGCCGAGCTGCGGCGGCGCGACATCCCCTACCGCGGCGTGCTGTACATCGGGCTGATGCTCACCGAGCACGGGCCATCGGTGCTCGAGTTCAACTGCCGCTTCGGCGATCCCGAGACCCAGGTGGTGCTGCCCCTGCTGGGCGTCGACCTGATGGACCTCTGCGAGGCCACGGCCGCCGGGCGCCTGGGCGAGTGGCTGCAGGGCCTGCCGGGCGAGGCGCCGGGCGAGCCCGCGGGCTGGACCGGCGGGTCGGTCAGCGACTGGCGGCGCCATGCGGTGGTGGTGGTCGGCGCGTCCGATGGTTACCCTGGGCGCTACATCAAGGGTCGGGCCATCACCCTGCCCGCCGACACCGACGAGTCGTGGATCGTCCACGCGGGCACCGAGGCGCGGGACGGCGCCGTGGTGACCGCGGGGGGGCGCGTGCTCGGCGCGGTGGGCGTGGCCGACACGGCGGCCGACGCGCGGCGGGCGGCCTACGCGCTGCTGGACGGCGTGCACTTCGAGGGCCTGACCTTCCGCAGGGACATCGCGGCCGCCCGCGCCGCGAAGCACGAATAGAGGAGCGAACCATGACCGACACCTGGACCGAGGCGCCACGCGTCCTGCTGTTGATCGGCAGCGAGAGCGACCGGCCCGAGATGGAGAAGGCCCTGCCCCTGCTCGACCGCTTCGGCCTGAGCCACCGCCTGGAGGTGGCCTCGGCCCATCGCCAGCCCGCGCGCCTGCACACGCTGCTGGCGGCGGCCGAGACCGGCGGCACCGAGGTGTTCATCGCCGGCGCCGGCATGGCCGCCCACCTGCCGGGCGTGGTGGCCTCGCTGACGCTCAAGCCCGTCATCGGCGTGCCCTTCGCCTCGGGGCCGCTCGCCGGCTTCGACGCGCTCATGTCCATCGTGCAGATGCCGCCGGGCGTGCCCGTGGCCACGGTGGCCGTCGGCGGCGCGGGGGCGCGCAACGCCGCGGTGCTGGCCGCGCGCATCCTGGCCCTGAAGGACGCGGCGGTGGCGGCGAAGCTCGAGGCCTACCGGGACGAGCTGGCCGAGGGCGGCCGCTGACGTGACGCCGATGCCGCCGGACGCCGCCGCGGCGGCGCGCCTGCTCGCGGCCGACGGCGTGCTGCTGCTGCCCACCGACACCCTGCCGGGGCTGCACGCGCGGGCCGACCGCCCGGCGGCGGTGCGCCGCGTGGCCGCGCTCAAGGGCCGACCGGGCGACAAGCCCCTGGTGGTGATCGCCGGCTCGATCGAGGCCGCGCTGGCGGTGGCCGCGCCGCTGGACGCGCAGCGGCTGGATTTCGCCCGCCGGTGCTGGCCCGGTCCGTTCTCGCTGGTGCTGCCGGCGGCGTCGGACCTCGACCCGGTGGTCACCGGGGGCGGGGCCACGGTGGCGGTGCGCGTGCCGGATCGGCCGCGGCTCGCGGCCCTGCTCGCGCTCGTGGGCGGCCCCCTGGTCTCCACCAGCGCCAACCGCAGCGGCGAGCCGCCGGCCGTCACGCTGGACGAGGCGGCGGCCCGGTTCGGCGACCTCGTCGACGGGATCTTCGATCCGGGCGACCCCGCTCAGGCCGCCGGCGCCGCGAGCGCGGTGGTCGACCTCACGGCCTGGCCGCCGCAGGTGCTGCGTCCCGGTCCGCGACCCCTGCCCTCCTGGGACGGGGCTCCCCTTGACCGCCCCGACGGCGGGCTCTAATGTTGCGATCGCGGCCGGTCATCTTCGTCTGCGAGGGGAACACCTGCCGCAGCCCGATGGCCGAAGTCATGGCCAGGCAGGACCTTGCCGACCTCGATGCACGCTTTGCCTCAGCCGGGCTGGCCGCTCGCGCCGGGGCGCCGGCGACCGAGGAGGCCCAGGCCGTGCTGGTCGAGCTGGGGCTGGACCTCGGCGGCCACCGCGCCCGTCCGGTGTCCGTGGTGCCATGGGGCGAAGCGGCCTGGGCCATCGCCATGACCCGGGCCCAGGCCGTGCGCCTGAGGTCGGCCGGCGCGGGGGCCGGCGGCTGCCGCATCGGCGTGCTCGGCGCGCCGGGCGTGGACCTGGCGGGGGGCGGACCCTCGCCCGCGTGCGAAGAGGTCGCCGATCCCTGGGGCGGCGACCGGGATGCCTATCGCGCCGCGGCGGCGCAGATCCGCCGCCTGCTCGCGGCCTGGCGGCCCGTCCTGGGTGCGCCGGTCGACGACGGAAAGGATGCCGGATGATCATCGCCATCGGCTCGGACCACCGCGGCCATCCCCACAAGCAGGCCATCATCGAAGCGCTGCGCGCGCGCGGCATCGACGTCGAGGACGTCGGCTGCCACTCGGCCGACCCGGCCGACTACCCGCTGGCCGCGTTCCCCGTGGGCGAGATGGTGGCCGCGGGCAAGGCGCAGGGCGGGGTGCTGATCTGCGGCTCGGGCATCGGCGTGAGCATCGCGGCCAACAAGGTGCGCGGCGTGCGCGCGTCGCTCTGCTTCACCGAGCAGCAGGCCCGCACCACGCGGCAGCACAACGACAGCAACGTGCTGTGCCTGTCGGGCGACGGCGTCGACGTGGCGACGGCGCTGCGCCTGGTGGACGCCTGGCTCGGTGCGGAATTCGAAGGCGGCCGCCACCAGCGGCGCGTCGACCAGATCACCGGCTACGAAGCCGACCATTGCAAGTGACGGGAGCGAGCGAGATGTACGACGTGGTGCGGAAGACCGATCCCGAAATCGCGGCGGTGCTCGAGGCCGAGCTCGGCCGGCAGCGCGGCCAGCTCGAGATGATCGCCAGCGAGAACTTCACCAGCCCGGCGGTGATGCAGGCCATGGGCTCGGTGCTGACCAACAAGTACGCCGAGGGCTACCCGGGCAAGCGCTACTACGGCGGCTGCGTGCACGTGGACGAGGCCGAGAACCTGGCCAAGCAGCGCGTGCTCGAGCTGTTCGGCGCCGAGCGCGCCAACGTGCAGCCCCACAGCGGCTCGACGGCGAACATGTGCGCCTACATGGCGTTCCTGAAGCCCGGCGACAAGATCCTGGGCCTGTCGCTCAGCCACGGCGGACACCTGACCCACGGCCACCCGGTGAACTTCTCGGGCCTGCTCTACAACGCCGTGCACTACGAGGTGTCGCCGGGCACCGAGACCATCGACTACGACCGCCTGCGCGACCAGGCCCGGGCCGAGAGGCCGAAGATGCTCGTGGGCGGCGCCAGCGCCTACCCGCGCTTCTGGGACTTCGAGATCCTGCGCGGCATCGCCGACGAGGTGGGGGCCATCCTGCTGTTCGACATGGCGCACGTCGCGGGCCTGGTGGCCGGCGGGGCGCACCCGAGCCCGGTGCCCTGGTGCGACGTCGTGACCTCGACCACCCACAAGACGCTGCGCGGCCCGCGCGGCGGCATCGTGCTGACGAAGAAGGACTTCTTCGCGCCGGTGCAGAAGACCAACTTCCCGGGCATCCAGGGCGGCCCGCTGATGCACGTCATCGCGGCGAAGGCCGTCTGTTTCCACGAGGCCCTGCAGCCCGCGTTCAAGGACTACGCCCACGCCATG
>DAOPJF010000342.1:0-3593 GCA_035399525.1 Candidatus Krumholzibacteriia bacterium
GCGCTCGCGCATCTCTACCGGGCCGAGGTCTCGCGCTCGACCGCCTGGCGGACCTGCCCGGCTGCACGCCCATCAACCTGGGCACGGGCCGGGGCTACTCGGTGCTCGAGATGGTGGCTGCGGCGCGCGAGGCCTCCGGCCGGGACATCCCCTACAAGGTGGTCGACAGGCGCCCGGGCGACGTGGCCGTGTGCTACGCCGACCCGACCTTCGCCGAGCGCACCCTGGGCTGGAAAGCCAACCGGGGCATCGCCGAGATGTGCGCCGACCACTGGCGCTGGCAGAGCGGAAACCCGCAAGGCTATCGTGGATAACATCTTACGGTAGGGCCGGGGCGCCCTGGCCGGGCTTCCGGTCATATTGGATGCAGTTTGTCTGAAAATCGCGTATCCTCGGGACGGGCGTGCGGCGCAGCGCGCCCGTCATCGTTGGGGGGATGCGCGTGAACCTGCTGGCCAAGCTCAACCTGATCCTGGTGCTCGTCTTCGGCGTGGGCCTGGTGCCGGCGGCGCTGGTGTCGCGCGACCTGCTTGACACCAACGCGCAGAGCCAGGTCATCCAGAACGCCCGCATCATGATGGAGACCGCGCTGGCCATGCGCGGCTACACCGTCAGCCAGGTCAAGCCGCTGCTGGCGCCGCTGATGGATCACGCGTTCCTGCCCCAGTCGGTGCCGGCCTACGCGGCCACCGAGATCTTCAATTCCCTGCGCGCGAGCCATCCCGAGTACACCTACAAGGAGGCCACCCTCAACCCCACGAACCCGCGCAACCGGGCCGTGGACTGGGAGACCGACCTGGTGAACGAGTTCCGTCGCGACCCCGCCCGCACCGAGATCGTCGGCAGCCGCGACACGCCGCTGGGGCCGTCGCTGTACCTGAGCCGGCCGATCCGCGTGTCGGACGCCGGCTGCCTGTCGTGCCACACCACGCCCGACCAGGCCCCGGCCGCCATGCTCGCCCTGTACGGCCGCGAGGGCGGCTTCGGCTGGCAGATGGGCGAGACCATCGGCGCGCAGATCGTGCAGGTGCCCATGAGCGAGCCGGCCCGCCTGGCGGGCGTGGCGTTCCGGCGGCTGATGCTGGTGCTGGTGGGGCTGTTCGTGTTCATCCTGCTGGCGGTGAACCTGCTGCTGCACTTCGTCGTGGTGCGGCCCATCCGGCGCCTGTCGGCCATGGCCGACAGGGTCAGCCGCGGCGAGGGCGACGTGCCCGAGGTGCACGTCCGGGGCGGCGACGAGGTGGCGGTGCTGGCCGGCAGCTTCGGCCGCATGCGCATCAGCCTGGCCAAGGCCATGGCCATGCTCGAGGGCGAGTGAGATGGCGGGCGAGGCGGTCAGGCGGCCGGAAGGACTGCCCGGGCGCTACGAGGTGCTCGGCGTGCTGGGCTCGGGCGGCATGGGGCGCGTGCTGCACGCCCGCGACGGCGTGCTGGGCCGCGAGGTCGCCATCAAGGTGCTGGCCGACCACTGCGCCGCCGACGACGAGTACGTGCGGCGGTTCCTGACCGAGGCGCGCGCCGCCGCGAGCATCAACCATCCCAACGTCGTGCAGATCTACGAGTTCGGCCGCGAGGCCGGCTGCACCTACCTGGTCATGGAGTACGTGGACGGCGTCTCGCTGAAGCGGGCCATGGCCGCGTCGGGGCGCTACAGCGAGCGCCGCGCCGCCGAGCTGGTGGGCGAGGCCTGCAAGGCCCTGGGCGCGGCGCACGAGCGGGGCGTGGTGCACCGCGACGTGAAGCCCGACAACATGATGCTGACGGTGTCGGGCGTCTTCAAGCTGGTGGACCTGGGCCTGGCCAAGCGCCTGGCCGACCACCAGGACCAGACCGCGACCGGCCGCACCCTGGGCACCCCGCACTACATCTCGCCCGAGCAGATCCTGGGCTCGGGCGTGGTGGACCACCGGGCCGACATCTACTCGCTGGGCGCGTCGCTGTACTGCCTGGCCACCGGCGCGGTGCCCTTCGACGGCACCAGCGGCGCCCACATCATGGCGCGCCACCTCAACGACGCGCTGCCCGACCCCCGGCGCCTGGCGCCCGAGCTGAGCCCCGATTTCTGCCGCGTCGTCTTCCGCGCCATGGAGAAGGACCCGGCCCGCCGCCACGCCAGCACGGGCGAGCTGGGCGCCGAGCTCGAGGCGGTGCGCGCGGCGGCGCCGGCGGGGCCGGACCACGTGCGCGTCGAGCCGGCCGACCCGACCATGACCATCCTGCAGACGCCCTCGGGCGCCGCCTTCTGCCCGGCGTTCGCCGCGCCCTGTCCGCCCGCCGACCTGGACCGCATGGAATCGGCCCTGGCCATCGCCATCGGGCCCCTGGCCCGCGTGCTGGTGGGGCGCGAGAGCCGCCATGCGCGGACGCGCCCCGCCCTGGTCGAGGCCCTGGCCGCGCACATCGGCGACGCGGCGGAGCGCCGGCGGTTCCTGCGTTCGTGCGGCCTGGAGGAGAGCGGGGCGTCCTCGGCGTCGGCGTCGGGGACCGCATCGTCGTCGCGCAGCGGCGCGGCCCCGGCGGCGTCCGCCGCGCTCGACCCGGAGATCATGGGGGCGGTGACCCGGCACCTGGCCGACCGCATCGGACCGCTGGCGCGGGTCATCGTGCGGCGCGAGGCGGCGGCGGGCGGCCCGTTGTCGGCGCTCGTCGAGCGCCTGGCCGCGCACGTGCCCGCAGGGGGCGAGCGGGAGGGGTTCCTGAAGGACGCCGCCCGCCTGACCTAGCGCCCGAACTCCGCCGCCAGGTCCTGGTCCAGCACGTACAGGCAGACCTCGCGCGCCGACGACTCGTTGTAGCCGAAGCGGTCGCACAGGTTGCCCAGCAGGTAGGTGACGTCGCCGCGGATCCGCCGGTCGTAGGTGCGGAACTCGTCGGTGCCGTAGTCCTTGAGCGCCCGCCGGAAGTTGGCGTTCTTCAGGAAGGGCTCGAGCACCTGCTCCTTCAGGCTGTGCACGTAGCGGTCGTGCAGCGTGCGGAACAGGCGCGTGCCGGCGATCGGCTTCCCCTCGACCATCATCTCCTGGGTCAGGGTGCGCGACGTGTACTCGCGCTGGGTCTCGGCGCGGAACTCGCGGCGGCGGCCCTCCTTGACGTCCGGGTCGAGCAGGTGGTCCTCGATGCCCGCCAGGAACGTCTCGGTGATCTCCAGGCGGTCGCCGGTGTAGCTGCAGGTGGCCGTCGTGCCCGGCTCGTAGTTCAGGGCGAACAGGTAGTTCTGGATGTCCCGGGCGATCTGGTCCTCGTTGTAGTAGTACAGCGATTCCTTCACTTCCTGCAGCGTCTGGTAGTTGTACATGCGCCGCAGCGAGTCGAGGAAGCCCTCGGGCAGCTGCTTGGCCAGGTCGGGCCGTGTCTTGCGGAAGAAGCCTTGCAGGGTGTCCATGGTGATCATCTGGCCGTCGCGCCCGAAGGTCGAGATCAGCTCGTGGAAGATGTCCAGGGCGTCGCGGCCGCTGAAGCCCTTGTCGCCCTCGGTCTCGGCCTCGGCGATGATCTTCCGGCGGCGCCCGGCGGTGAACCGGCGGCGGTCCTCCTCGTCGAGCCAGGTCGGGATCTGGCCCGTGTAGATGGCCATCTTCAGCAGCAGCAGGTTC
>DAOPJF010000343.1:0-3590 GCA_035399525.1 Candidatus Krumholzibacteriia bacterium
GCTCGCCGGGACTCGTCGCCCGGACGCTGCAGCCGTCCACCTCGATGCGCGCGTCCAGGTCGAGGCTGCCCACGCGCTCGGGCAGCACCCACCGCAGCCCCGAGCGCGCGTTCTTCTTGTCGCCGGCCAGCATCCGCTCGATCGCGTCGCGGGGCGGCGCGCTCCATGTGGTCGGCAGACCGCAGCTCTCGAGCACCTCGATCACCTGCAGGGCCAGGGGCAGGGCGCACCGGCCGCGTTCGACCGCCACGCGGAACACCACCGCCATGCCGACGCTGACCGCCTCGCCGTGGCCCAGGGGCCGCTCGGTCCGTGCGGACCAGGCCTCGAGCACGTGCCCCAGGGTGTGCCCCAGGTTCAGCGCGCGGCGCGGGCCGGCCTCGCGGAAGTCGCGGGTGACCACGTCGGCCTTCACGCGGGCGGCACGGCCCACCCAGTCGCGCCAGGGCAGGGCGCCCAGGATGCCGGGAATCGCCTCGTCGGGCTCGCCCTCGCCGAGGAGGTCGTGCAGCGCCTCGCGGTGCGTGTAGAGGTCGGCCCACAGGCGCGGCTCGCCGATGATCGCCGTCTTGACCAGCTCGGCCATGCCGTCGCGCCACCAGCGGCGCGGCAGGGTCGCCAGGAATCCGCAATCGGCCAGCACGGCCACGGCGGGATGGAACGTGCCGACGGGATTCTTCAGGCCGCCGGCGTTCACGGCGGTCTTGCCGCCGATCGCCGCATCGACCATGGCCAGCAGCGTGGTGGGGATGGACACGAAGCCCACCCCGCGGTTCCAGGTCGAGGCGGCGAACCCGGCCAGGTCCAGCACCGCGCCTCCGCCCACGCCCACCAGCGTGCCGTCGCGGGGCAGGCGCCGCTCGGCCAGCCAGTCCCACACCTCGAGCAGGCGGCCGGGCGTCTTCGCCGACTCGCCGCCGTCGATGACCAGCACGCGCCCCGGATCGTGGGCGCAACCGGCCTGGATGCCGTCCAGCCAGGCGCCGTGCAGGTGGGCCACCTTGCGGTCGACCACGTACACCGGCGGCGGCGCCGGGACGTAGCGCGGCAGCTCCAGCCCCGCCAGCGGGCCGAGGACGAAGCGGCTGGACCGCCCGTCGAGCTGCATCTCGATGATCATCGATGCGTCGCGCATGGTGTGCCGAAGGCCTCCCGCCTTGCGTATCAAGCAGTTTCGCGGCCGGAATAAAAGACAATCATAATCGTGTAACCCGTTGCCATGATAATGGGTTTCACAATCATTGTAAACCCTTGTTTCCCTTGTTTCGGGCCTTGGGGCGCACTAACTTGGTCCCGCCGGGAAGACCGACATCGTACCATCCCGGCACGCTGGAATTCCACCAAAGGAGTTGATCCCATGGCAGGTCAGATGGTTGAAGTCCGCTGGCATGCGCGGGGCGGGCAGGGGGCCAAGACGGCCGCCATGTTCCTGGCCGAGGCCGTCCTGGAGAAGGGCAAGTACGGGCAGGGATTCCCCGAGTACGGCCCCGAGCGCCGCGGCGCGCCGATGCGCGGCTACACCCGGATCGCCGATGCGCCGATCCGTCGCCACTGCATGATCGAGAACCCCGGCATCGTCATCGTGCTCGACCCGACCCTGCTGGACAGCCCCGCCGCCGGCGTGACCGCGGGCACGGACAAGGACACCGTGTTCCTGGTCAACACGACCGAGACCCCCGACAGTATCCGCAAGAAGCTGGGCGTCAAGGGCGCCGCGGTGCACACCGTGGACGCCACCGGCATCGCGCTGGACACGATCGGCCGCCCCATCCCCAACATGCCGATGATCGGCGCCCTGCTCGCGGTCAACACCGTCATGACGGTGGCCGAGCTCAAGGACGCCCTGGTGGCCCAGCTGTCGAGCAAGTTCTCGCGGGCCGTCATCGACGGGAACCTGGCCGCCGTCGAGCGCGCCAACAAGGAGCTGGTGTCCGCATGATCAAGACTTCCGAACTCCACGAGGGCGGCATCATCCGCGAGGCCGGCAACGCCGCCACGTACAAGACCGGCGACTGGCGCACCTTCGTGCCCCGGTTCGTCGAGGAGAACTGCATCCACTGCATGTTCTGCTGGATCTACTGCCCGGACACGGCCATCGAGATCGACACCTCCGGCCCGAAGCCGCTCATGAAGGGCATCATCATGGACCACTGCAAGGGCTGCGGCATCTGCGCCCACGAGTGTCCCCCGGCCAAGAAGGGCAAGGCCGCCCTCGTCATGGTCCGGGAAGAGAAGTAGGCGACAGCCGGAAAGGATCGAGTCATGGAACAGAAACTCGTCGCGTTGTCCGGCAACGAGGCCGTGGCCTACGCGTTCAAGCAGGCCCGGCCGCACGTCGCCGCCGCGTTCCCCATCACTCCGCAGACGGAGATGATGCACAAGTACGCCGAGTTCGTGGCCAACGGCGAATCGACCACGGAGATGATCCTGGTCGAGAGCGAGCACTCGGCCATGAGCGCGGCCGTGGGTTCGGCCGCCGCCGGCGCCCGCACCTTCACCGCCACCAGCAGCGCGGGCTTCGCGCTGATGTGGGAGGTCGTGTACATCGCCGCCTCGCTGCGCCTGCCCATCTGCATGGCGCTGGTGAACCGCGCGCTCAGCGGCAACATCAACATCCACTGCGACCACAGCGACAGCATGGGCGGCCGCGACGCCGGCTGGATCCACCTGTTCAGCGAGAACGCCCAGGAGTCGTACGACAACGCCCTGATGTCCTGGCGCATCGCCGAGCACATGGACGTCCGCCTGCCGGTGATGGTGAACTACGACGGCTTCATCATCAGCCACACGGCCGACGCCCTGAACATCCTGCCCGACGAGATGGCCTGGAAGTTCATCGGGCCCTACAAGGCCAAGTACGCCCTGCTGGACGTGGAGAATCCCATCACGGTCGGCCCGCTGGACCTGACCGACTACTACTTCGAGCACAAGACGAGCCAGCTCGCGGCCTACGACAAGGTGCCCGGCGTGGTGCAGAAGGTGAGCGACGAGTTCGCCGCCCTGACCGGCCGCCAGTACGCGTTCGCCGAGGAGTACCGGCTCGACGACGCCGAGATCGTCATGGTCATGCTGGGCTCGAGCGCCGGCACGGCCAAGGACGTCATCGACGAGTACCGCGCCAAGGGCGTCAAGGCGGGCCTGCTGAAGATCCGCATGTTCCGCCCGTTCCCCAACGAGTACGTGGCCAAGGTGCTGGCCGGCCGCAAGGCCGTGGCGGTCCTGGACCGCTCGGCCAGCTTCGGCGGCTTCGGCGGCCCGCTGTTCACCGAGGTCCGCTCGGCCATGTACGGCCTGAAGGTCCCGGTGCACAACTACATCTACGGCCTCGGCGGGCGCGACTTCGACCTCAAGCAGGTGGCCGTGGTGCTGGACAACCTGCAGAAGGTCGCCGCCGGCGGCGCGATCAAGGACATCAACCTGCTGGGCGTCAGGCTCTAGGAAAGGAGGCAGACATGGCTGTCAATCTCAAGCAGTTGACCCAGTGCGAAGACCTCCTGGCCGGAGGCCACCGCGCCTGCGCGGGCTGCACGGGTTCGAACATCCTGCGCCAGATCATGCTGACGGCGGGCCCCGACACGGTCGTCGGCGGC
>DAOPJF010000344.1:0-3580 GCA_035399525.1 Candidatus Krumholzibacteriia bacterium
CCTCCTTCTTCTGGCGCAGGGCCTCGCCCACCTGGCGCACGATCTCGCCGCGCCTGGGCGCCGGCACGGCGCGCCACTCCACGAACGCCGCCTTCGCGTGCTTCATCACCAGGTCGTAGTCCTTGACGCCGGCCTGCTCGATGCGCGCCAGCAGCTCGCCGGTGGTCGGGCTGCGCGACTCGAGGTGGTCGTTGCTGTCGGCGAACCAGGCGCCGCCCACGCTCGCGCCCTTCATCTTCGCGGACAGGCCCAGCTCCTTGAAGATGCGGGCCTTGGTCATCGTGGTCGCGTTGGTCTTCGTCTTCTTGGCCATGGTCGGCGTCCCCTCCGCGTCTCAGGTTTCGAACGTCGTCGTCGTCTCGTTGCAGATGATGCCCAGGCCGGCCAGCTCGTCGAGCACCGGCCCGTAGATCTCGGGGTGGACCGGGCGCAGCACGCCCCGGCCCGCGATGCGCCCGTCCAGGATCGCCAGCGCGGCGATGGCCGCCGGCAGCGAGACGGTGCGCGCCATGGCCGACGGCCCGCCGGGCACGCCGAAGTCGACCATGGTCGAGGTGATGCGCTCCTCGCGGCCCGCGTCCGCGAACACCGCCTGGAACTCGTGCTGCATGACGATCATGTCGCGCTCGCCGGGGCGGAACGACAGCTTCTCGAGCATGGCCGCGCCCAGCACCGCCAGCGGCGCGATGCTGTCGCCCGCCAGCGGCGTGTCGTCGCCCAGGCCCAGCCAGGCCAGGTTCGACGGCGGCAGCGCCTCGGGGCACAGGCCCATGCGGCGCGCGGCGGCCGCGCGGATGTCCTGGCCCGCCTCGGCGCCCAGCAGGCGCCGCACGTAGGCGCCCCGGGTCATCCCCGCGCAGGGCACGGGCTCGGTCTCCAGCAGGCCGACCTGCCGGAAGCGGAACATGGTGTCGCACCAGCCCAGGTTGCGCAGGGTGCCGCGCATCAGCGTGCGCAGGCCCTCGCCCAGGCCGTAGATCTCCCGGTAGGCCAGGGAGTCGCGGTTGGGGTAGGCCTCGAAGTCCCCGCCGCCGGGCACGTTCACCAGGCGCATGTCGCGGAACAGGCGCTCGGGCGCGGTCTCGACCACGCGGCCGTCCAGCAGGTAGGTCGCGCCGTTGCGGCTGGCCATCAGCACGCCCTGGGGCGACCACGAGAACTTGTAGCCCAGCGGGTTGTCCGCCGCCTCGGGCGCGGGCAGACCGCCACAGTACGAGCGGAACGAGCGGACGACGCCGCCCCGCCCCTGCACGTCGTGGATGACGCGCATGGCCGACATGTGGTCGATGCCCGGGTCCAGGCCCATCTCGTTCAGGAAGACCAGGCCCGCGGCGCGCGCCTCGGCGTCCAGCGCCTGCATGGCCGGGGCGACGTAGCTGGCGGTCACCAGGTGACGGCGGTGCTTCAGGCAATGGCGGGCCACCAGGGGATGGAAGCCGTAGGGCACCAGGCTGACCACCAGGTCGTGGGCGGCCACCAGGCGGTCGAGCGCCGCCTCGTCGGCCAGGTCCACCACCAGCGGCGTGCCCTGCGGATGCCCGTCGATGAGGGCCTCGGCGTCGGCCAGGGCCAGGCTGGTGACCGTCAGGCGGCAACCGCCCGCCAGCAGGTGGCGCACCAGCGGTCCGGCGACCATGCCGGCGCCCAGCACCAGGATCGAATGCATGCGGTCGTCCTTTCGGATCCCCCCGCCGCCCTAGCGGGCCGCGCGGTCGAGGAATTCCCTCAGGTACGTGTAGCCCGGCGCCAGCTCGCCGCGGTGGGCGATGACCGCCTTCTTCAGGTGCTGGGGCAGGTCCAGGCTCGCGAAGTCGCGGGTGAAGTCGGCCTGCGCCAGGGCGGGCACCATGTCCCGCAGCACCTTGCTGAAGTGCTCGGACGCCTCGCGCGGCAGCTCGCAGGGCAGGTTGTCCACGGACATGACCACCGGGCCGCGGCCCTCGACGCCGTCGCGGATCTCGCCCGAGTCCGGGTCCACCACGTAGCACGGATTGTCCGGCGCCGGGGCCTTGCGCGTCACCTCGATGCTGCCCTCGAAGTCGCAGCTGATGTCGCCGATGACCTGCAGTCGCGGGCGGGCCTCGCCGTGCCACGCGCCCTTGACCCACTTGCGGGTCACCAGGCGCGGGTAGCGGTCCTCCCAGTAGATCGTGTTGACCAGCACGTCCAGGTACGGCAGGTGCTTCTCGAACACGCCGCGGTAGTTCTGCGGGCGCTGGTAGTAGTCCTGCAGCACGAACTGCGCCTCGGCGGCCTTGGGCTCGACCATGTGCTCCTCGCGGAACACCACCGCCAGCATCGGTCCGGTCTCGCGCGACGGCCCGCCGGCCAGCCCGGGCAGCTCGGCGGGCGTGATCTCGCGCACGGGCAGGCTCTCGAGGATGCGGCGGCAGCCCTTGGCCACGTTGCCGTAGCCCGCGATGCCCACCACCAGGGGCGGCTGGTCGCCCGTCGCGGCCTCCGCCAGCTGCTCGCCGATCTCGCGCAGGTGGGCCTCGGCCGCCGGCAGGCTCGGGTACTGGAAGGCGTGGCGCACGCCGGCCAGCGCCGTGGCGCGGCCCAGGTGCTGCCACCTCAGGCCCAGGGCGCGCAGGCTCTCGATCATGCCTGCGTAGCCGGCGTGCAGGCTGAAGAAGATCAGCCGGCGGTTCTGCTCGTCGCTGATGCGCTCGTAGTCGATGAGGGTCGCGCCCGTGTCCAGGATGTGCCGCAGCATGGGCATGTTGTAGGCCTGGCCCTTGACCGTGTGCGAGAAGTACACGTAGGCCGTGCGCCCGTGCAGCTCGTCGACGGGGATCTCCTTGACCGCCAGCACGACGCGGGCCGGCGACAGGTCGGCGTCCACGGACGCCCCCGCGGCGGCGAAGTCGGCGTCGGCGAACACGCGGATCGGCGACGGCTGGACGATGAACTCCAGGCCGCGGTCGCGCACGAGGTCGGCGATGTCCGCGGGCACCAGCGGCACGCGCCGCTCCCACGCGTTCTTCGTCTCCCGCCGGATCCCGATGATGCTGCTCATGTCGCTCCCGGTGCGTGCGCAAGGCTGGATCCGCCCGGCCCCGCTGGGCCGCGAACGGACGTTCCGAAAACAGGTTCGGACAAAGCTAGGCGGCGGAATACGGGGAGTCAAGATGCGCCGCCCGGCCCGCAGACGGACGGTGACAGGGACCGCCCGGCGCGCTAGGATCGCCCGGTCAGCCCGGCCGGGCGTGCGCCCGGGCCGTCGTCCGCGCCATGCCCGGAAGGAGCAAGACCATGGGCGCCAACGCCTACGCGACGCCGATCAAGCTTTCCCTGCACTACCTCGGCCGCACCTGCAGCGTGTTCAGGGAAGAGGATTCCGCCTATGCGCCCACCCCTGGCCAGTTCACCGTGGCCCAGCAGGTGGCCCACGTCGCCCAGACCATCGACTGGTTCATGGAGGGCGCCTTCCGGCCCGAGGGCTTCGACATGGACTTCGCCGTGCACCATGCCGCCATCCGCGACGTGCACTCCCTGAAGGCCGCCATGGCCTGGCTGGCCCGCTCGGTCGACGCCGCGGCCGCCCTGTCCCACCTCGCCAACGCCGGGCTGAACCTCG
>DAOPJF010000345.1:0-3564 GCA_035399525.1 Candidatus Krumholzibacteriia bacterium
CCGATGTTGAAGATCCCGTTGGCACCCTTGTGGTCGGCGAACCACATGGCCATGTCCACCGCGTCCTTCACGTAGATGAAGTCGCGCTGCTGGCCGCCGTCGGGGTACGCGGGGCGGTCCGACGCGAACAGGCGCACCCGGCCCGTGTCGCGCACCTGCTCGTAGCCCTTGCACACCATCGAGCGCATGTCGCCCTTGTGCCACTCGTTGGGGCCGTAGACGTTGAAGAACTTCAGGCAGACGATCTCGCCCAGCAGGCCGCCGGCACGGGCCCACAGGTCGAACTCGTGCTTCGAGCGGCCGTACAGGTTCAGCGGTTCGAGCTCGTCGAGGCGTCCGTGGTCGTCGTCGTAGCCGTGCGACCCGTCGCCGTAGGTGGCGGCGCTCGACGCGTTGATGAAGCGCACGCCCGAGTGCACGGCGGCCAGGCAGAGCTCGCGCGTGTAGCCCAGGTTGTTCTCCGCCAGGTAGTCCCAGTCCGTCTCGGTCGTGCTGCTGCAGGCGCCCATGTGGTAGAGCGTCGTCAGCGTGCGCGCGTTGGCCTCGTCGGCGATCCAGGCGCGGAAGCCGTCCTTGTCCATGTACCGCGCGTAGCGCAGCGGCTCGAGGTTCGCGCAACCGGCGTCGGTCGGGTGCACGTCCACGACGATCAGGTCGTCGCGACCGCGGCGATTCAGCTCCCACACGATGTTGCTGCCGATGAACCCGGCGGCTCCGGTCACTGCGATCACGAGGCCCTCCTAGAAGAACTTCTTGGCCAGCCCCAGGGCGCCCTGCTTCCAGGGCACGCGATGCGACACGCCCGACTGGTTGCTGAACTCGTCGAGGTGCGCGAGGTACCACTCGAAGTTGCGGATCAGCGCGTCCTGGTTCGAATACCGCGGCGCGTAGCCCAGCACGCGCTCGGCCTTCTCGATGGAGACGAACGAATCCTTGGCCGCCGTCTCGTAGACCCACGGGTAGAGCGGGGAAAGCTTCAGCCGGTCCAGCACGCGCAGCGTCCAGATGACCGGCCAGGCCGGGAAACCCCTGACCTTCCTGCCGTGGCCGGCATGGTCGAGCACCGCCTGCCAGTCCTGCCCCATGGTGGTGAACTCCTTGGCGCCGATGTTGAACACCTGGTTCACCGCATCGACGGGCAGCGTCGCGCACAGCCAGATGGCCTGGCAGAGGTCGGCGATGTCCAGCAGCTGGTAGCGGTTGCGGCCGCTGCCGATCATGGGGAAGCCGCGCCCGTCCTTCGCCCAGTCGTACAGCAGGGCGAACACGCCCAGGCGCTCGGGGCCGATGAAGCTCTTGGGGCGGATGACCGGCACCACCATGCCCTGCGCGCGGAACCCGGCGCAGACGTTCTCGGCCTCGATCTTGGCGTGGCCGTAGGGGCCGACGCCGATCATCGGGTCCTCCTCCACCAGCGGGTGGTGGTCCGGCACGCCGTAGACGGCCGTCGACGAGATGTGCACGACGCGGGCTGCGCCGTGGCGCTGCGCCGCGGCCAGGACGTTGCGCGTGCCGTCGATGCCGGTGGTCATGATGTCGTGCTCGCTGTACAGGGGCAGCGCCATGGCCGCGTGGATGACCAGGTCGCAGCCGGCGGTGACGCGGTCCATGACCGCCGCGTCGCGGATGTCCCCCACCACGTGTTCGATGCGGTCGCGGCAGTCGGCGTAGGTGAACTCCGCCAGGTCGACCGAGCGCACGGCGACGCCCTTGTCCAGCAGGAAGCGGATCAGGTTGATGCCGGTGAAGCCGGCGCCGCCGGTCACCAGCACCCGGGCATAGCTCGGCGAGGGGATGGGTTCGTTCACGGTGTCGCTCCGGGTTCGCGGGAAGGCCGGACCGGGGTCACGGCTGTTTCAGTTCCTCGATGACCAGTTCGCCCTGCCAGCGGCTGCCGTTGCGCTCGGCGATGAAGGGCAGGTGGTCACCCACGTTGCGGTCGTAGACCACGCGCCAGACGGTGCTGAGCGAGGCGACCTTCACGCCGCCGAGCTCGCGCAGCACGTCGCCGGCGCGCAGGCCCGCCTGCCAGGCCGGGCGACCGGTCTCGACCGCGTCCACCATCAGGCCGGCCGGGTCCTCCAGCCCCCTGCGCGCCATCTCCAGCGGGCTCATCTGGCGCAGGGTGAAGCCCAGGCTGATGTCGCGGTAGTGGCCGTAGCGCGCGATCTCCTCGAGCACGGTGCGCACGCGCGCCACCGGCACGGCGAAGCCGATGCCCACGCTGCCCCCGGACTCGGAGAAGATGAACGTGTTGATGCCGACGACCTCGCCGTCGGTGTTCACCAGCGGGCCGCCGCTGTTGCCGGGATTGATGGCCGCATCGGTCTGGATCATGCCCAGGTACACGCGGTCGCCCCCGCTCATGCGGATGTCGCGGTTGACCGCGCTGATCACGCCGACGGTGACCGTCGGCTGCGCGTCCGCCAGCAGGTAGCCGAAGGGCGAGCCGATGGCGATGGCCCACTCGCCGGTGCGCAGGTCGTCGCTGTCGCCCAGCCGGGCCACCGGCAGGTCCCGGCCCTCGATGCGCAGCACCGCCAGGTCGTAGCGCTCGACGTTGTCCACCGGCACGGCCTGGAACTGCCGGCCGTCCGACAGCAGGACGATGATGTCGACCGCGGCCTCGACCACGTGGCTGTTGGTGACGATCAGCCCGTCGGCCGAGACGATGACGCCCGATCCCATGCTGCGCACGTCGCGGTACTCGCGGTGAGGCGCCAGCCCCATGCGCTCCATGAAGTCGTAGGCCTGGGTGTTGACCGCCTGCTGCTGGCGCACGTAGATCGAGACCACCGCCGGTGCGGCACGTTCGGTGGCGTGCACGATGGCGTTGTCGCGCGAGGCGTGCACCGCCGAGTCGCCGTCGGCCGTGTCGGCCCCGGCGACGCTGGCCGTGTCCACGGCTGCATCCTCCGGCGCCGCGCCGTGCGGCCAGGCCGGAAGCCCGCCCCGGAAGACCAGCAGCGCCACGCCCACCACCAGGCCGGCGGCCAATCCCGCCGCGATGCCCTTCCAGCCGTCGCCCATGGTCAGGCGCCCCCGCCCTGCAGGCGCTTCCAGTCGGCCATGAAGGCCGCCAGGCCCTTGTCGGTCAGCGGGTGGGCCAGCAGCTTCGGGATGACCTCGGGCGGGATGGTGGCGATGTGCGCGCCGAGCATGGCCGCGTCGGTCACGTGCATCGGGTGCCGCACCGAGGCCACGATGATCTCGGTCTCGAGGTCGTAGTTGTCGTAGACCTCCACCACGTCGGCGATCAGCTGCATGCCGTCCTCGCCGATGTCGTCCAGGCGGCCGACGAACGGCGACACGTAGGCCGCGCCGGCCTTGGCCACCAGCAGCGCCTGGTTGGTGGAGAACACCAGCGTGGCGTTGACGGGGATGCCGTCCGCCGACAGCGCCGCGATGGCCTTCAGGCCCTCGAGCGTGGTGGGCACCTTGACCACCAGGTGGTCGTCGAGCTTCGCGAGGCGGCGCCCCTCGGTGATCATGCCCTCGGCGTCGAGCGCGGTGACCTCGCCGCTGACCGGGCCCTGCACCAGCCGGCAGATCTCCTTGAGCAGC
>DAOPJF010000346.1:0-3558 GCA_035399525.1 Candidatus Krumholzibacteriia bacterium
ACTTCGTGTTCGACTCGAGCATCGACCCGGCCGCCGCGTCGTCGACCCTGGGCCGGCGCGCCTACGCCCAGGAGACGGACCTGCTGGCGAACCTGTACGACACTTCGGGCAATCCCCTGAACATCGACATGACCAGCGGCTCGGCCGTGCTGCTGCTGGGCGGCTCGGTGGGCGGCGAGAGCGTGGACGACTCGCCGGTCACGGTGGACGCCACGACCACGCTGGGCGCCCTGGCCCAGGAGTTCCAGTACGCGCTGGGCGCGCATTCGACGCCGGCCACGGTCAACGAGTACGGCCAGATGGTGGTCACCGGCGAGGTGGGCACCGACGCGGCCATCAGCGAGATCAGCCTGGCGGAGGAGGGCCGCATCAACTCGACCCTCGAGTCGGCCTTCGGCTTCGCCCAGATCCAGCAGGCCACCGACCAGAAGACGTTCACCGTGTCGACCACGGTCTACGACTCCCTCGGCGGCGAGCACACCGTCTCCTTCGACTTCGAGAAGGTGGCCGGCCGCAACGAGTGGATCTGGCGGGCCGACGTCGAGGGCGGCGAGGCCATCATCTCCGGCGAGACCGGGCGCGTGACCTTCAACGACCAGGGCGCCATCAGCAGCTTCACCTACGACGACCAGAGCGGCGGCATCAGCTTCCGGCCCCAGGACGCCTCCCAGGAGGGCGCCGACGTCGTCACCCTCACCGTGGACTACGGCACCGTGGGCGCCCTGACCGGCCTGACCCAGTTCGAGGGCACCGGCACGCTGCGCTCGATCGCCGACGGCTACGGCTCGGGAACCCTGGTGGACTACGACATCGACCAGGCCGGCGTGATCACGGGCATCTTCAGCAACGACACCATGCAGGTGATCGCCCAGATCGGCCTGGCCCAGTTCTCGAACCCGGCCGGACTGATGCGCGAGGCCAACAACACCTACCGCCTGAGCGGCAACTCGGGCCAGGCGATGGAGACCATCGCGGGCTCGGGCAACGGCATCAACCTGGTGCCGGGCGCGCTCGAGACCAGCAACGTGGACCTGGCCAAGGAGTTCACGAACCTGGTGGTGGCCCAGCGGGCCTTCCAGGCCAACAGCCGGGTGATCACCACCGCTGACCAGGTCATGCAGGAGCTGGTCAACCTGATCCGGTAACCGGGTCGGGGCACCCCGTAGGGGCCGTCGGGGTCCGGGTCCGCCAGGGCGGGCCCGGCCCCCCGGCCGCCCGGGACGGCTCGCAAGGAGCTAAAGCCGATGATCAAAGTAACGAAACTGAACGGGACGGAACTCGTGGTGAACGCCGATCTGATCGAGTTCATCGAGTCGACTCCCGACACACTGATCAGCCTGACCACGGGCCGCAAGATCATGGTGCTGGAGGACATAGACGACGTGGTGACGCGGGCGGTCAGCTACCGGAGCCGGGCCCGCATCTACCCGATCCCGACCGGCGGCACCGGTTCGGTCTTCGAGGGCTAGCCTTCCGGGGCGGCAAGGGGACAGGGCGTGGACATCGCAACAGTCATCGGCCTGGTGTTGGCGTTCGGCCTGGTGGTCTGGTCCATCCTGCTGGGCGGGTCGCTGAGCGGCTTCATCGACATGCCGTCGGTGGCCTGCGTGGTCGGCGGCACCCTCGGCGTGCTGCTGATCGCCTTCCCGCTGCCGCGCATGCTGGGCGTGATGGGTGTCATCAAGAAGACCGTGCTGTTCCAGGTCGAGAATCCCGACACCGTGATCGCCAAGATCGTCAAGTACGCCGAGCGCGCCCGCCGCGAGGGCATGCTGGCGCTGGAGGAGGACTCCGAGAGCGAGACCGACCTCTTCCTGCGCAAGGGGCTGCGCCTGGCCGTGGACGGCACCGATCCCCAGCTGCTGGAGAAGATCCTCGAGACCGACGTGGAGCAGATCGAGAGCCGCCACGCGGACGGCACCAAGATCCTTTCGACCGGCGGCACCTTCGCGCCGGCCTTCGGCATGATCGGCACGCTGATCGGCCTGGTGAACATGCTCTCCTCGCTGGAGGACCCCTCGCAGATCGGCGCCGGCATGGCGACCGCGCTGATCACGACGTTCTACGGCGCCGTCCTGGCGAACGCGTTCTTCCTGCCGCTGGCCGGCAAGCTCGAGACGCGGTCCAAGGAGGAGATGCTGGTCAAGAACATGATCATCGAGGGGATCATGGCGATCCAGAGCGGCGACTCGCCGCGCATCGTCGAGGAGAAGCTCAAGTCGTTCCTCTCGCCGACCCTGCGCAAGAAGCTCGAACAGGCCAAGGAGAAGGCCGCCTGACCGGTCCGCCGCCGGTGAGCGGCCCGCCTGCGGCAGGGAGGCCCGTGCATGGCGCGCAAGCAGAACATCATCGTCAAGAAGGGCCTCGACGAGTGGGTCATGACCTACGGGGACATGATGTCCCTGCTGCTGACCTTCTTCGTGCTCATCGTCAGCTTCTCGTCGATGCAGCAGGTCAAGTTCCAGCAGGCCGCCGCCTCCCTCAAGGTGGCGTTCAACGTGCTGGACAGCCCCGAGTCGGTGATCGAGCTGAACCAGCCGATCGTCCCGCCCGAGGAGCGCCCGACCACCGACCTGGAGTTCCTGTACGAGGTCCGGAGCATCGAGAAGGAGGTCCTGGACGAGGGCCGCCAGGACGACGTCCAGGTGGAGATCACCGACGAGGGCGTCCTGTTCCGGATGACCGCCCCGTTCCTGTTCGCCTCGGGCCGGGCCGAGCTGCTGCCCGAGGCCGCCCCGCTGCTGGACCGGCTCGGCCGGATGTTCCGCAAGTTCCCCGCCTCGGTCCGCATCGAGGGCCACACCGACAACGTGCCCATCAAGTCCGCCCAGTTCCCCTCGAACTGGGAACTTTCGGCCGCCCGCGCCGTGGCGGTGGCACGATACTTTCAAGGGACCGGCGTGCCTCCCGAGCGCCTGTCGGCCACCGGGTTCGGGGAATTCCAGCCCGTCGCCGACAACGCGACGCCCGAGGGGCGGGCGGCCAACCGCCGCGTCGAGATCCTGCTGAAGTGGAAGCCGCAGCCCGCGGCGACCCGGGCCGCGCTGCCCCTGCAGGAACCCGGCGCGGCCGCCCCGGGCCGGCTGGTGCCGGCGGGGGCGACGGACGACGCCGACCCCGGGACGGATCCCGGGCAGGACGTGAACCCCGGGGAATCGATCATCGACCCGGTGACGAGCCGGCTGGGTCCCGTCGCGGGACCCGGACTGAAGTGACAAGGAGCTGACCCATGGCCGACGAGAAAACTGACGGCAAGGAAGAGCAGGGCGGCGGCCGCAGGAAGCTCGCCTTCCTCGAGAACAAGGTCATCATGCTCGGCCTGATCGTGGTCCTGCAGGCGGGCGTGGCCATCGGCCTGACCCAGTTCCTGATCCTGCCTCGGCTGGGCGCCCAGTCCGCCGGCATGACCGAGGAACCGGCCAAGGACGAGGCCCCGGCCGTGCCCGAGCTGGGCGTGCTGGTGAACCTCGAGGAGATCATCGCGACCCTGGACTCGGATTCGCGCAAGACCCGCTACGTGCGGATCAACGTGAACCTCGAGGTGCAGAACGCCGTGGT
>DAOPJF010000347.1:0-3554 GCA_035399525.1 Candidatus Krumholzibacteriia bacterium
ACCGCCAGACCACCAAGAGCCGCCTGCTCGACGCAGCCGAGATCCTCTTCGGCGAGAAAGGCTTCGCCGAGGTCTCGGTGCGCGAGCTTGCCGCCGCCGCCGACGTCAACGTCGCGGCGGTGAACTACCACTTCCAGGGCAAGGAGAACCTCTTCCACGAGGTGCTCAGCCGCCGCTTCGCCGCCCAGCGCGAGCGCACGCTGGCGGTGCTGGCCGAGGCTGCCGACGCGGCGGGCGGACGGCCGTCCCTGGACGCCATCATCCGCGCCATCGT
Organism: Candidatus Krumholzibacteriia bacterium; assembly: GCA_035399525.1. Lineage (GTDB taxonomy): Bacteria > Krumholzibacteriota > Krumholzibacteriia > LZORAL124-64-63 > LZORAL124-64-63 > JACZKN01. Next base: position 275 of record DAOPJF010000347.1, read on the forward strand.
CGGCACGTACATGCAGGGCGCCCTCGGCACCGAGGACGCCGCGCGCATCATGGCCATCATCACGCGCGAGATGCACACCCACGACGGCACGCACTACGCCACGGTGTTCAAGGACATGGTCGAGCCCGTGTTCGCCGCGTTCTCGGCGGCGATGCTGCAGGCGCGGCCGAACCTGCGCCAGGACCAGGTGAACTGGCTCATCGCCAGCGTCATCGGCCAGGTGCACCACTTCCTCATGCGGCGCATGAAGTACGACGGCCTGCCGGCCGGGGACCCGACGCGCGCCTTCATGGCCCGCGCCTTCCCCATCCTGGCCGAACCGGTCGAGCATTACATCGCCTGCGCCACCGACCACATCACGCGCTTCTCCACGGCCGCCATCGACGGTCTCTACCCGGAGGTCACCCCATGACGCGGGCCGCCCCGCTCAGCTTCCTGCTCGCCGCCGCCCTCGCGGTCGGCGGCTGCGCCGTCGGACCCGACTACGAGCGGCCCGACCTGGACACGCCCGTGCCCGAGGCCTGGGCCGGCGCCGGACCGACCCTGGCCTCCGCCCTGCCCGACAGCACCACCGGCGCCGCCTGGCGCTGGTGGGAAGCCTTCGGCGACTCCACGCTCAACGGGCTGGTCGACGCCGCCCTGGCGCGCAACACGCGCCTGGAGCAGGCCGCGGCCCGCGTGCTCGAGGCGCGCGCCGGCGTGACGGGCGCCGAGTCCGCGCGCTGGCCCACCCTCGAGGTGGGCGGCCAGGCGTCGCGCAGCAAGTCGAGCGAGGCGGTGCTCTCGTTCGGCCCCCTGTATTCCAACGCCTACAGCGTCACGGCCACCGCGCGCTGGGAGCTCGACCTCTGGGGCAAGCTCTCGCGGGGCAAGGAGGCGGCGGTGGCCACCCTCCTGGCGAGCGAGCAGAACCGTCGCGCCGTGGCCCAGGGCCTGGTGGCCGACGTCGTGCGCACGTGGCTCGCCATCCGCGAGCTCGAGCTGCAGGTGGCGCTCACCGAGCGCACCATCGCCAGCTTCGAGAACAGCCAGCAGACGGTGCTCGAGCGCTACCGGCGCGGCCTGGTCGGCCCGCTGGACGTGCACCTGGCCGGGCAGAACCTCGCCGCCGCGCAGGCGCAGCTGCCCCTGTTCCGGCAGCAGCTGGCCGTCGCGCGCCGCAGCATGGAGATCCTGGCCGGGCGCTATCCCGCCGGCACCATCCACGCCTCGGACCTCGAGGACGCCGACGGACGCCTGGCCGTCGCGGTCATGCCCGAACCGCTCGCGCCGGTGCCCGCGGGCCTGCCGTCGGAACTGCTGGACCGGCGGCCCGACCTGCTGGCCGCCGAGGCCAACCTCGCCGCCGCGGTGGCGCGCATCGGCCAGGCCAAGGCGGCGCTCTACCCGCGCATCGCGCTGACCGCCGACGGCGGCACGCGTTCGCGCGAGCTGGGCGACCTGTTCACCCAGGGCAGCGACGCCTGGTCGCTGGTGGGCAACCTGGTCATGCCGCTGATCAACCGCGGCGCGACGAAGAGCCAGGTGCAGGCCGCCGAGGCCCGCGCCCGGGAAGCCGCCGCCGCCTACCGCGGGGCCGTGCTGCAGGCCTTCGCCGAGGTCGAGAACGCGCTCGACCAGGACATCAACCAGCACGAGCGCGAACGGCGCCTGACCGAGTCGGCCGAGCGCGCGCGCCGCTCGGTCGAGCTGGCCGAGGACCGCTACCGCCGCGGCCTGGACAACCTGCTGACCACCCTCGAGACCCAGCGCCGCCTGTTCACCGCCGAGAGCAGCCTGCTCGCCACGCAGCGCGAGCGACGCGCCGCCCGCGTCGACCTCATCCAGGCCCTGGGCGGCCCGTGGGACGCCGCCCCGGCCGACGACCTCAGCCTGAACGCCACCGCCAGCGAAGGAGCCCGCCCGTGAGCCCGAAGACCCTGCGCAACCTGCTGTCCGCCGCCGGCATCCTGGTCCTGGGCCTGGTGGTGACCGTCGTCCTGGTCAAGACCGCCAACCGGCCCAAGCGCCAGGCGCCGCCCCCGTCGCAGCCGGTGGTGGCCGTGCACGAGGTGACCCCCGACGCCGAGCCCGTGCTCGTGCACGGCTTCGGCTCGGTCACCGCCAAACGTTCGGTCGAGATCGTGCCCGAGGTGCGCGGGCGCGTCGTGGCCAAGTCGGCGCACCTGGAGCCGGGCGCCTACATCAGGTCGGGCGAGATGCTGCTGCGCATCGACGACACCGACTACGTGCTGGCCGCGGCCCAGGCCCGGGCCAACGTCGCCCAGGCCGAGGTCTCGCTGGCCCAGGCCGAGGAGGAGGCATCCGTCGCCCGCCGCGAGTGGGACCAGATGGGCACCGGCGGCGAGCCCACGGCCCTGGTTCTGCGCGAACCGCAGCTGAACCTGGCCCGCGCCGGGCTCGAGGCCGCCAAGGCCGCCCTGTCCCAGGCCGAGCTGAACCTGGCCCGCTGCACCATTTCCGCGCCGTTCGACGGCCGCGTGCTCGTCGCCGACGTGGACGAGGGCGACTTCCTGGCCGCCGGCGTCGTCGTTGGCTCGATGTACGCCACCGACATGGCCGAGGTCACCGTGCCCGTGGCCGACGACGACCTGGCGTGGATCACCGTCGGCCACCGCGGCGAGGGCGGCGTGCCCGTGGACGTCGTCGCCGAGTTCGCCGGGGCGCGCCACCACTGGCAGGGCCGCGCGGTGCGCCTGGGCGGCGCCGTGGACCAGCGCAGCCGCCTGGTGCCGGTCATCGTCGAGATCCCCGATCCCTACCGCCGCGAAGGCGACCGCCCCGCACTGGTCGAAGGCATGTTCGTCGAGGTCGTGTTCGCATCGCCGCCGCCTGCGGGCGCCGTGGTGGTGCCGCGCTCGGCGCTGCGCCCGGGCGACCAGGCCTGGGTCGTCGACGCCGAGGGCCGGCTGCGCATCCGCGACGTGACCGTGGCCCGTGCCGGCGTCGACCAGGCCGTGGTCACCGCCGGCCTCGGCGCGGGCGAGCGCGTGTGCGTCAGCAACCTGCAGTACGTCACCGACGGCATGCCCGTACGCGTCGCCGGCGAGGGCCCGGGCCGCGTGGCCGGCGGCGCCGGCCAGGACAACGCGGGCGCCGCCGCGGCGAAGGACGGTGACCGATGAACGGCCTGATCCGCTGGTTCTCGACCAACCACGTCGCGGCCAACCTGCTGATGGCCACGATCATGGTCGCGGGCCTGATGAGCGCCATGTCCATCAAGCAGGAGGTCTTCCCCGAGATCACCATGGACATGATCACGGTCACGGTCCCCTACCTC
>DAOPJF010000348.1:0-3550 GCA_035399525.1 Candidatus Krumholzibacteriia bacterium
GGGCAGGCCGCGGCTCATGAGCAGGGCGCCCAGGTTGGCGTAGCCCAGGCCCAGCGGCCGGAAGCGGTGGCTGTTGGCGGCGATCTCGGGGCGCGGGTAGCTGCTGTTGCCGACGATGATCTCCATGGCGATGATCATCACGCGCACCGCGTAGCGAAACGACTCGGTGTCGAACTCGCCGTCGGCCTTGCGGAACTTCATGAGGTTCAGCGAGGCCAGGTTGCACGCCGAGTTGTTCAGGAACATGTACTCGCTGCACGGGTTCGACGCGTGGATGCGGTCGGTCGTGCGGCAGGTGTGCCAGTCGTTGATGGTCGTGTCGAACTGCATGCCCGGGTCGCCGCACACGTGGGTGCCCTCGGCGATCTTCCGCATCAGCACGCGGGCCTTGTAGGTGTCCATGGGGCGGCCGTCGACGATGGCGCGGGTCGTCCAGTCGCCGTCCTCCTCGACCGCGCGCATGAACTCGTTGCTGACGCGCACCGAGTTGTTGCTGTTCTGGAAGAACACCGAGCCGTAGGCCTCGCCGCCGAACGAGCCGTCGTAGCCCATGTCGATCAGGGCCCAGGCCTTCTTCTCCTCGTTCACCTTGCAGTCGATGAACTCCTCGATGTCCGGGTGCTCGGCGTTCAGGATGACCATCTTGGCCGCGCGGCGGGTCTTGCCGCCCGACTTGATGACGCCGGCGAAGGCGTCGAAGCCGCGCATGAAGCTGACCGGGCCCGAGGCCTGGCCGCCGGCGGTCAGCTGCTCGCGGCTCGAGCGCAGGGTCGACAGGTTGGTGCCCGTGCCGCTGCCGTACTTGAAGAGCATGCCCTCGGTCTTGGCCAGGTCCAGGATCGAGGCCATCGAGTCCTCGACCGAGTTGATGAAGCAGGCCGAGCACTGGGGGGCCTTCTCGACGCCGACGTTGAACCACACCGGCGAGTTGAACGACGCCAGCTGGTTGACCAGCAGGTGGGTCAGCTCGGCGCGGAAGACCTCGGCATCCTGTTCGCTGGAGAAGTAGGCGTCCTTGATGCCCCAGCCGGTGATGGTGTCGGCCACGCGGCCGATGAGCTGGCGCACCGAGGTCTCGCGCTGGGGCGTGTTCATGCCGCCGCGGAAGTACTTCGACACGACGACGTTGGTGGCCAGCTGGGTCCAGCTCGCCGGGATCTCGCAGTTGTCCTGCTTGAACAGGACCTGGCCCTTGTCGTTGGTGATGGAGGCCGAGCGGCGCTCCCACTGGACCGCGTCGAAGGGATGCACGCCCTCCTCGGTGAAGTGGCGGCCAACGGCCAGGCCGCCCTCGCGCACGGTGCGCGTCGCGGTGCGGCCCGCGTCGGTCGTCTTCTCCCCGAACAGGATTCCGTCTCCGGCAGGCTGCAGCTTCTCGCGGTCGATGCGATCCGTCATGGCGTGCTCCTTTCCAGCTCCGTCTGGCTCGATCGTGGCGCGGTCCGGCCGTCCGCCGTCCCCCCTTGCGCCGATTCCATGGCGCGTCCCCAAGAGCCCCCTGGCCCCTGCCCCGACGCGTGATCTCTTGACATTTTATACTGTCGAGCACCCCCAACATGTAGGGGTCGCTCGTTCAATAGGCTACTTTCCCTTGTGGGAGATCGGCATTATGTGGTCCGCCGTCGACGGCCCGCAAAAGGAAAATTCGCGGCGCGATCCTGGCCACCGGGCCGTCGGGTCCGCGCCGCGCCAGATCGTCGATTTACCGTAGATTTACGGCCGGATCAGGGTCGAAAAAAGTTCGCCGGCGAGCCCGGCCCGGCCGTGCGCGAACCCTGCGGGAAAATTGCGGACAAGCAGATCCATAAATAAGGGAAACCTTATCTCATTGAATTGAAAGCCAATTAGGCGATTGGAAGGGCGGATTCAGCGGCGGTGGATAACCGGGGGTCAGCGCTCGGCGCGTTCTCCACCGTTGCCGGAACCCAGGCGGCCGTCCACCAGGTCCTGGACGATGCCGCGGACGCGGTCGCGGCCCACGCGGAAGGCCTCGCGCACCTCGTCGGGGGTGCCCTCGGCGGCCACCGGATCGTCGATGGGATGGCGCAGGTGCCGCGCCGGATCGCGCAGCGGCGGCAGGAACTGGCCTGCCTCGGGGCTGAGGCTGACCACCAGGTCGAAGCCGTCGAGGTCCAGCTCGGACCAGGACTTGGGGCGCTGGCCGTCCATGCCGACGCCCGCCTCCTCCATCACCCAGCGGGCGCGCCGCGAGATGGGGTGCGGGTCGAGGCCGCAGCTCGCCGCCTGCCAGCCTGCGGGAAACAGCACGCGCGCCCAGGCCTCGGCCATCTGGCTGCGGCACGCGTTGGCGGTGCAGACGAACAGCACCTTCATGCGCCGTCCCCTGCGGGCGCGACGTCCACCAGCGCATCGCCCTGCCCCACGACCTGCCCGGCCGCCACGTGCACGCGGGCCACGGTGCCCGCCACGCCGGCGGTCAGCTCGGTCTCCATCTTCATGGACTCGAGGATGACCACGGGCTGGCCCGCGGCCACCGTCGCCCCCTCGGCCACCAGCACGCGCACGACCTTGCCGGGCATGTGGGCGCGCACGCCGGGACCGCCGGCGGCCGCGTCGTCGTCGCCGGCCTGGTCGGGATCCACCAGCTTCAGGCGGTGCGCGCGCCCGTCGGCGAACACCAGGCGCTCGTCGCCGGCGGCGGCCACGCGCACGCGGCGCCGCCGGCCGTCCAGGCCGATCAGCCAGCCGCCCTCGCCGTCCGGCTCGGCGTCCAGGTCCAGCGCGCGGCCGTCCAGGTGCACGCGCCAGCCGTCCGCGGTGCGCACCACCTCCAGGGCGTGGTCGCCGTCGTCGTCGCGCAGGTGCAAGAGCACGGTGATCCTTTCCGCCGCGCCGGGGCGCGGCCAGCGTCTAGTCCAGGCCCCGCAGGCGGAAGCGGCCCAGGCGGGCCCAGGGGCCCTCGGCCGTGGCGCTCGGACGGCCGCCGGGCGCGGTCGGCCCGGCGCGGCGGCGCTCGTGCTCGGCCACCGCGGCGGCCACCAGGGCCAGGTCGCGATCGGCGGCGCGGGCGCTGGTCCAGCCGGGCAGGCGCTCCTCGAGCAGGCCCGTGTGCAGGCGGCCGGCGGCGAAGGCCTCGTCGGCCAGGATGGCGTCCAGGTACTCGACGTTGGTCGCCACCCCCAGCACGGCGTAGCCCCGCAGCGCGGCCCGGGCGCGGGCGATGGCCCCGGCCCGGTCGGCGGCGTGCACGCTCAGCTTGGCGATCATCGGGTCGTAGTGCATCGAGATCTCGTCGCCCGCGCGCACGCCCGTGTCGATGCGGATGCCCGGCCCCGCCGGCTCGACGAGGTCGGCCAGCACGCCCAGGGAGGGCAGGAAGCCGTGCTCGGGATCCTCCGCGTACACGCGGCACTCGATGGCGTGGCCGCGCAGCGCCAGGTCCTGCTGCCGCCAGGGCAGCGGGTGCCCCTCGGCCACGCGCACCTGCGCGTGCACCAGGTCCTGGCCCGTGACCCACTCGGTCACCGGGTGCTCGACCTGCAGGCGGGTGTTCATCTCCAGGAAGTAGAAGCCGCCGTCGTCGCCCAGC